>CALGHC010000491.1 GCA_937915965.1 uncultured Myxococcales bacterium | reverse complement strand
AGCTGGACGGCGCGGCGCATCTCGATCTCGGCGCCCTGCATGTCGCCGGCGCCGGCGAGCATCGCGCCGAGGTCGTTGCGCAGCGCGCCGCTCTTCGGCTGGCGGGCGACCATGGCCGAGACGATCCGCACGGCGTCGTCCTGCAGACCCGCGCCGGCGTAGGCCTTGGCGAACAGGTCGAGCGGTGTCGACGGCGCGGGGCTCATCCAACGTCCGGGCCCGGCGGCGGCGAGGTCGCGGCGAACGTCACCCTCTGCGCCGAGGCCGCGCGCGTCGGCGAGCAGCTGGTCCACCGTGACAGGGCCCTTGTAGTAGGCGGTGACCCAACCGTCGCTGTCGACAAGGACGCTGAAGGGCAGGGGCAGGGCGAGGCGCGTGGTCATCAGGTTGCGATAACCCAGCTCGACGCGGCCGAACGTCTTGCGGCCGGCGATGCCCGCGTCGAAGACGTGACCGACACCCGCGAGCACCTCGGTCAGCTGGGCGGGGGACGGCGGCGCGGTGCCGGATGGCGCCTGGATGGCGTCGGCCGAGAGCGCGACGACGTGAATTCCAGCGGCGTGCAGCTCCGCGGCGCGGGCCGAGAGGTTGCGCAGCTCGTCGAGGCAGGGGCGGCACCAGGTCGTCCAGAAGACAAAGAGCACGCCGCGGCGCCTCAGCTGTCCGGCCGCGGCGACGGTGGGCCGCAAGACGGCGTCGATCGCCCGCTTTTCGCCGGCGAGGTCGCTCCACTCCAGGCCAGGAGCCGGCGCTGGCGCCGCCAGGAAGGCGCGCGCAGCCCCCTTGGTCGGTGGGGTGGCGAGAACCGAGGCGCGCAAGCTCACAGCCGGCGCGCGCGGCGCGACCAGCTCGGCCGCGGCGGCGCCCTCCTGCAGTCGATAGTGCTGACCGACGGCGATGTCGGTGAAGCGCTGCACGTCTCCGGTCGGCCAGCGCACCACGACGGCGTCGATCGACGCCAGGTCGCCCACCCCGATGACCAGCTGTTTGCTCGATTGCGAGATAAAGCCCTCGCCGGCGCGAACCGTCCGCGACAGCGGCTTCGTCGGCGTGCCGTCGGCGCGCTTACCGACCACGTTGACGCGCGCGCCGATCGCGTCGCGGTTGCTGCGCGTACCGACCAGGTCGAAGCGGACGAAGCGGCCCGCCGGCGCGGCGTCGTTGCGCAGCAGGCGCAGCCGCGGCGCCGTACGGTTGGCCACCCACAGGTCGAGGTCACCGTCGCCGTCCCAGTCGGTCATCGCCACCGCGCGGCCATCTTCGGGGAAGTCGGCGCCGAAGGTCGCCGACGCGTTGGCAAAGCGACCGTCGGCGCTGTTGAGGAACAGGCAGTTGCGCTCGCGTCCGCTCCAACTGCGGCCCTCAAGGATGCGGCGTCCCAGGGCGCCCCAGGCGTCGAGATAGGCCTTCTTGCTGTCTGTGCGGGCTTCTCCTGTCGTTGAGCGCGACACGACCTGTCGCCAGTAGAAGCTTCACAAATCGTGCGGGATGGCCCGCGTAAACATGCCGTTGGCGACGAAGATGTCCTGCCAGCCGTCGTTGTCGAGGTCGACGATGGTCGACGCCCATGCCCAGCGGCCGACAGTGGTCGCCGAGGCGACGCTGATGTCGGCGAAGGTGCCGTCGCCCTGATTGGCGAAGAGAGAGTTGCCGCGGGTGTGGCGCTGGTATTCGGCGCGGGTCGCGTCGTTGGCTTTGGCGTGGAATCGGTCCTGGAAGCTGATGCGCCCGCCCGCGGCCGAGTACATGTTGCCGACGTAGACCTCCATGTCGCCATCGCGATCCATGTCTCCCCACGAGACCGACATGCCCGACGAGATGTCCTCGACCCCGGCATCGTGGGCGACGTCGCGGAATTTGCCGTTGTCGTTGCGATACAGAGAATTGCGCCCGTAGTCGTTGGCAACATAGAGGTCCATGTCGCCGTCGTCGTCGTAGTCTTCCCAGGCGGCCGCATAGCTGAAGCGGCTGTTGTTCTCACCCAAGCCGAGCGTCGCCGTGACGTCGACGAAGCGGAAGGCGCCGTCGTTTCGCAGCAGCGCGTTGTGCCCACCGTTGTTGGCGTCGTTGAGAGGCACCGGCAGGCCGACGCCGAGCAGGGTGCCCTCGCCCGCGTTGTAGGCGCATGCGTACAGGTCGAGGTCGCCGTCCTTGTCGTAGTCGGCGGCGACCACGGACTCCAGATCCAACCCCAGGGCCAGACGCGACCGCTCGGCGAAGTGTGGCTTGCCGGCGCCGCCGTCGTTCTCGAAGACGACCAGCGCCCGGCCGTCGTCCGCGTTGCTCCAAGCCACCGTCAGCACGAGGTCCTGGTCGCCGTCGCTGTCGAGGTCGATGATCAGCGCGCTGCGACACATCTCCAGCCAGTCGACCCCCGCCTCGGCGGCGCGATCGACCGCCGTGCCGTCCGGCTGCTGGACGTAGAGACGGTTGGCGACCGCCGACGGCTGGCAGAGGTAGAGGTCGTCGAGCCCGTCGTTGTTGATGTCGCCCACGGCGATGCCCTGGTGGCCGATCGGATCGGTGAGCAGCGCCGCCTGGTTGCGCTCGAGCCAATCATCGACGCCGCTGAGCAGGACCGCGTCGAGGTGGCCATCCGCGCCGCCCAGGACGGCCTCGGTCACGTCGGCGAGCAGGGGCGCGGCGCCGCTCGCGCGCACCTCCTCGTAGTCCTCGACACGCAGGGTAGCCAGGCGCGGCTTCTCGCCTTTGGCCTGCTGCCAGCGCAGCTGCCAGGTCGCGTGCTGCTCGATCCGGCCGCTGGCGTGCACGGCGTCGGCAAAAAAGAGCACCTCGGTATCGAAGGCGCCTTCGGTTTCGGCCGCGACCACCCGCTGTACCTTGGCTTTGAAATGCGGCTTCGCGCCGGCGTAGGTCTCCAGCAGGGGTGCAGCTGCGCTGACCAAGCCCGCGGCGCCCTGGAC
>CALGHC010000490.1 GCA_937915965.1 uncultured Myxococcales bacterium | reverse complement strand
CCGCCCCCGTCTCCGCCCCCGGGCCCGTCCCCCCCGCCACAGGCAGCGAACAGCAGGATGACGATGACAACGATGCCCTTGGTTTTTCGCATGGGATGTCCTCCGATGGAAAATCGTACCGCATTCAGGGCGGAAACACGACAGGGACGACAGGGACGACAGGGGCACGGCGCCGCGTGTTATGCTAGCTGGGGCTCGAGCCATGAGATTCCTCCAGGAGATGGCTTCCAATGCCGGGACGACAGCCTGCCGCGGGAAGCTTGATCCCGGAATCATGGCGGGGATCACCGGGTTCGCGGCTGGGCCGCTGGCTCGTTGCCGTCCCTGGCGGGGCGTGCCGCGCCGACCGGGTGGCAGTCTGCCACCGCAAGCCGGCGTTCGCCAGCATCCATCGTCGCTTTCGCTGGGCGGGACTGGTGCTGGTCGCTGCCTGGCTGGCCATGGCCGGCCAGGGCTGCGGCTCCGATCCGGCGCCATTCTATCTCCCCCCCCTGGGCGCATCGGAAGCCGAGGTCGGCCTCGCCTGGGAGCGGTCGCTTGAGGCGATCGGTGAGGTAATCACGCCGCTGACGTGGCGCGTTGTGATGGCGCCGCCGGGCCTCGGCTTGATCACGGATGCGGGCGGTGCTGACAGCGCACGTGCGCGCTTGATCTGGGTCCCGGATGCGTTCGCGCTGGGCCCCAACCCACCGGGGACGCCCCGGATCGCCAGCAAGCCGCACCCCATCGTGATCGAAGCCCACGACGCCGCCGGCCGCACAGCCACGTCCACGGGCAGTGTCGTGGTCACGCCCTCGACGCTGGCCGACGGAATCGAGGCAGCCGATGACGTCTGGCTGAATCTGGACGCCAGCCGAGCGGGGCGGTGGCCCGTGCGCACCGACACGACGGCGCTTCTCGGCGCCCCGATCGCGCTCGTTGCCCCCGCGCCGACCGGCGCGGAGCTCGTCGAGCTGAGCAAGGGCTCCTACGTCCTGCGCTACCGCCCCGACGACGCAGACTTGGCGGATGAGCGCGCCGTAGAGTTCGTCTTCGCGTCGCCGGGAGTCGAGGCCCCGATCGCCCTGCACACCTTGCGCGTTCACCTTCAAGCTCGTGACGCCGCGTCGGCGTGCCTGCTCGCACCGCCCCATCCACGGGTCGAGTTGCCGACGTCGGCGACGACGACGACGCTGGCTGGCGCGGTGGCAGCGACGGATCTCGACAGCAGGGCGCGCTCGTGGCTTGTTCGCGCCTGGTCGTCGACAGCGGCCTTTCGCGCTGGTTCCGCCGCGAACCTGCAGGTCACCGGCGGCGCGCCGCCACAAGGGAACAGCGCACCGTTCAGCCTGATCGCGCCGGGCTCGCTCGTCGCGCTGCAGGTCGAGGTCGACGACCTCGACGACCCGTTCTTCGGACGTTGCGCCGGCCGAGCGGTCTGGCCCACACACGGCGCCGCCCTGGTCGGCATCGGGTCGGGCTGCGTCGATGACGGAGACGCCGGCGAGGCGACCGCGCTCGCGGCGCGCGGACCGGCGTGGTTGGCCCGACACTGCCCCGGCGCGGCCGACGAACGCGACCTGATCGTCGCCTCGAGCGAGTCCGTCCGGGTCATCGCGGACACGCCGGATGGCTGGCCGCCGGTCGCTATCGAAGTCCGCGACGCCAACGACACCATCTGCCTTGGCCACTCTGCAGGAGCACCCTGCGACGTGCCGGCGTCGGCCGCGCCAAGAACGCTGCGGATCCGGGTGACAGCCGACGCAGCCACCTCCAGCTCGATCCGTGTCGTGCTTGGCGACGTACGATGCGGTCAGGCGGTTGGCGCCGCCCCAATTCAGCTGCTGGAGTCGCAGGGCTGGTACGAGGGTCTGGCCTGCCCGGGGGAGTGGCTACGCTTCGAGCGCCTCGGGACCAGCGGTGAACCGGTCGGCTTCGATCTGCGCAACGCGACGGCAGCTCTCGTCGTGTTGGGCGACCCCGACGGCACGACCCCAGTGCGATTCGCGTCGACGGCCGGCGCGACCCATGCGCGCCTCGCCGGGGTTCCGGGTGAGACCCACGTCTTCGCGGTGCAGCCGCTGGGCAACATGGCGGTGTCGCTGCAGATCCGCGCCGCAACCGGACCGGCCACGGCTGCCTGGCGCGACGACCCGCTGGTACAGCGGCCGGCCGGGGTGTTGTGGCTTCCCCAGGCGTTCGGCCTGTGGCTCAGCCGCCCGCCGGGAATGGCACGGGCGTTGGCGGTCGCGCTGCCAGCTGCGGCCGCTGGCGGCATCCGCGCGTTGCCGGCCGCGGGCTTGGACGATCTGGTCGTCGGCGAAGCGCCGGCAACCGACGTCGAGACCGCCGACGGTATCTCGACGCTCGCTGCCGTTTCCACCGGTGTCGCGAGCCCCGAGGGGACCTTGCCGCTGATCGCGCCCCCGCAGAGCGCGGCCTCAATCGCGTTTGAACTCAGCGTGCCTGACCAGGGCGCCGCGGCGATCGCGCTATTCGCCGAGGCCGGACCACCAGCGCCCTGCGGCCCCGACCGCTACGACACAGCGCCGGGGAGCGCACCGACCCAACTCGGTGGCGCAGACGGCCAGCGGGCGCGGACGCTGGCGGGGCTGGGCCTCTGCCCGGGCGCCGTCGACCGCTTTGTGTTGCAGCTGCCGCGTGACGCCCTGCTGGAGTGCGCGACCTCTTCGCAGGTCGCCTCACCGCCGATTCGTGTCATCGGCCCGGGCCTCCAAGGCTGCGCGGGGCCGCCGCCCCCGCAAGGCGGTTGGGATTTGGCGCCCGCAGGCGCGGGCGACATCGGGCTGGTGCCGCCGCACCGCAGGTCGGTCAGCTGCTGGCTGCTGCAAGAGGGCGCGCACATCATCGAGGTCGGACCGCTGCAGGCGGAGACGCACTACGACCTGAGCTGGCGGGTGCGGTAGCGGGCGCGCCCATCTCTGCTATGCTCGCCGGCCGCCCCTGCGCCAACAGCTGGCGTCGGATGGGAGCGTCATGCGCCGCGCTTGCCACCGCCTGATTCCATCCCCCAGCCGAGCCCCACTTCGACGCGGGCTGGGGAGGGGCAACAACTCGTCACCACGGGCAGTGTGGCTATCAGCCCTGTTCGCGCTGGTGTGGACGGCGTTCGCGCCCCGTGGCCACGCCGCTGAGCCGGACGCACCGTCGATGGTCCGCATCGCACGCCTTCAAATTGGCCGCAGCAGCCCGAGCTCCGCGGGTGCCCTATCTTCCTGGGCACAGGAAGTTCGGCTGCGCACAAGCGTTGACATCGCCCAGCGGGCTACCAGCGTCCGCCCCGAAGACCCGAACCTGTTTCGCTACCCATTGCTCTATTGGGGCGGCAACGCGGCGCCGGCGCGGATCAGCGACCAGGGCGTCGCTGCGCTGCGTCAGCACCTCTCGACGGGGGGCGTCTTGATCATCGACGACACAAGCCGCAGTGGACCGTCGTCCGACTTTGACGTCGGCGTGCGCGCTCAGGTCGAACGCATCCTCTCTCGGCCACTCGAACCCGTTCCCGACACCCACGTCGTCTACCGGTCTTTCTACCGTCTCACCCGCCCGTATGGACGCCGCGCCGACGCCCACAATCTTGAGGGGGTGCGCCTTGGAAAGCACTACGCGGTGCTCTACACACGCAACGACCTCGCCGGTGCATTCAAACGGGCGGCCACTGGCGGCTACGCGTTGCCCGTCGTGCCAGGCGGCGAGATGCAGCGCGAGCAGGCGTTTCGCCTCGCGATCAACCTCGTCCTGTACGCGCTGTGCTTCGACTACAAGGACGATCACACACACATCATGCACCTCCTTCGCCGTCGCCGGCTGAAGGGGCTGCCGCCTCCCTCGAGCCGCAATGGGCGCTGATCAGGCCCGCTACCTGGAATGGACGCTCGGTTGGTCCGCTGGCCCCCGCGTACTGGTCGTGGGCCTCGCGATCGCCGTGCTGGTCCTGGCGTGGTGGAACTCCCGGCCTCTGCCACTCGGCAGGCGCGCGGTCGTGCTGTGCCTGCGAGGCTTGTTGGTCGCGGCTCTCGTGGCCGTGCTCATGCAGCCGACGTGGGTCACCGAGACGGAGCAGGCGGGTCGGCGCCTGGTCGCGGTCGTGATCGACGCATCGCGGTCGATGGCCCGGGGTGCCGGCGGCCAGAGCCGATTCGACCGAGCGCGAGCTGCCGCGGCGACCCTCGCCAACCAACAGCAGACGCGCGTCTGGACGCTGCGCGAAACAGTCGGTCTGGCAAAAGATGCGGCCCGGTTGGCGGCTTTCGAGGCCAACGGCGAGTCCACTGACCTTCTCGCGTCGATCGAGGCCCTCACCGATCTCGACCGCCCCGCGGGCCTCGCAGCGGTCGTGCTGATCAGCGACGGAATCGACAATGGTCGACTCGCGGCCCGCAACCCCGCTTCGACCGACGACCGGCCCGCCGTTGTCGACGACGCCACAGCCGCGCTGATCGGTCGACTCGGCGTGCCGGTCCACGCGATCCTCATCGTCGATGACGGCCCAGCCACGGATGTCGCGATCTCGGCCCTGCGGGCCAGCAGCTTCGCCTTCGCGCGGACCGCGCTGCCGGTCGCGGTCGATTTGAGAATCACCGGCTACAGTGGCCGCAGCGGCGAAGCGACCGTGCGGCTTACCCTCGACGGCCGCGAGGTGGCCAGCGAGCGTGTGTCCCTCGACGGTCCGATCAGCCGGACCGTCGACTTCGAGGTCGAACCCCGCAGCGTCGGACGCTACGTGCTCGGTGCCGAGGTGGTGCCGCTGCCCGACGAGGCGACGGCGCTGAACAACAGCCTGCACACGACGCTGCAGGTGGTTCGCGATCGCGTGCGGATCCTCCACCTTGCCGGTCGGCCCTCGTGGGACGCTCGCTTCTTGCGCGAACACCTTCACGGCGATCCGGGCGTGGATCTCATGTCATTCTACGTTCTCGTCGACCCGGGCGAGGGCCTGTTCGTGCAGGGCCAGGACACCACGCTGATCCCCTTCCCTACCAACGAGCTCTTCGGCGAGGCCCTCGATAGCTTCGACCTGGTTGTTCTTCAGGATTTTCCGCTCGGTCCTTTTGGCGTGGATGAACACTTGCCGCGAATCGCCACTTGGTTGCAGCAGGGCGGCGGCCTCCTGGTGGTGGGCGGCCCGACGACCCTGGCTGCTGGTAGCTATCGCGGTAGCGGCCTCGACGACCTGCTACCGGTAGCGATCGATGCGCTCACGGGTGCCGACGACGGCTACGACGAGGGGCTGGTCGCACCACAGTTGACTCCGCTGGGCCGGGGGCACCCGATTCTACGCGTGCGCGACGACGCACAGGCCAACGTCGACGCGTGGGCGGCGGCTCGCCTGCCGGGGCACAACACCGCCCTGATCGGGCGAGCCGGCCACACCCTCGCCGTGACCGGTGACGGCAGCCCGTTGATCGCATTTGGGCCGCGGGGAAGGGGGCGCAGCGCGGTTGTGGCCAGCGACGGCCTGTGGACCTGGGCCTTCCCACCGGATGCCGGCGAGAGCGCCCGCGACCAACATCGCCAGGACTACCACCGGCTGCTCGACCATCTGCTCGGCTGGCTGGTCGGCGACCCGGCGTGGGCGACTCTGCTCGTCGATGGACCCGAGCGCGCCCTCTTCCCCGGCGAGGAGGTCTCACTGGCGGTCCGAGTCCGGGGCCCCGACCTGCAACCACGGGCAGGGGCGCAGGTGAGGTGGCTGGTTGTGCCCATGAACGACCCGGCGTCGCCGGCCGACGCAACCGCGGAGGCCGAGGCGTTCGCCAGGGCCGCGCACACTTGGCCACAGACGACCGACGCCGACGGCACCGTCACACTGCGCCTCGCCCCCCAAGCGCCGGGCCGGCACAACGTGATCATCGGTTGCACAGTCGACGATGTCCCCTACCAGACCACGGTACCGCTCGCCGTCGAGGCAGCCGGCGCCGAGGACACCGGCGTTCACGCTGACGGCCGCCTCTTGGGCCTACTGGTCCGCGCATCAGGGGGCGAGATGCTGCCTGAGCGCCCGACGGCGGCGGTTCGGGGCGCGCGGAACTATGCAGCAGACTGGATCAGCCGGGAGCGCAGCGAGCTGTGGTCGCGCGCAGAGGTCTGGTGGCTTCTTGTCGTGCTGCTCGGCCTGGAATGGTGGCTGCGACGCCGATGGGGGCTTGCTTGAACCTGGACGCCGCCGTACCGTTCCTTCGCCCAACACGGCAGACGGGGAGGCTAGCATGGCGAGTGAGCGTGGTTTCGAGGGCATCGAGTCAGTCAACGCCGTGCAACTACACCGGCTCGCAGGCAAACCGCGCGCTTTCGCGGAGCCGGGGACCAAGGCCAAATACCCCCCAGACGTACCGATCGACTGGACCGACCTGACCCTGGTCATGGAGGTCGATCTCGAGTCCCGGACGGTCCGCGGAACCGCGACCTACGAGGGTCGCGTGCGCCAGGCCGAGGTTCGGCGCCTGCGCTTCGACGCCGCGGGAATCGACATCGGCGGGGTGCATGGCGGCGACGGCTACTCGATGACGTGGCGGGCAGACGGTCGCGAGCTGGTGATCGAGACCGGCGCGCCACTCGCGCGTGGCACGGCCCTGCGCATCGCCATCGACTTCGAGACCCGCGACCCGCAGCGAGGCATCTACTTCATTGAGCCCGACGCGGACCACCCCGAGCGCGTTCCCCACGTCTGGACCCAGGGCCAGGACGAGGACTCGCGCTTCTGGTTCCCCTGCCACGACCACCCCAATCACAAGCAGCGGGTGCACCTCGTCGTCACGGTCCCCAACAACCTCACGGTGCTCAGCAACGGCGTGTTGCGCGACATCTATCCCGGTGACGAGCCCGGCAAGCGCATCTACGACTGGCAGATGGCCCGTCCGATCCCGGTCTACCTGATCACCGTCTGCGTCGGACCGTTCGTGCGGGTCAGCCAGCAGACCGAGCCGATCGACATCGACTACTACGTCCTGCCCGGCCGCGAGGCGGACGGCGAGCGTGCGTTTGGCCGCACGGCGGAGATGGTGAGCCACTTCGAGAAGCTCACAGGAGTGCCGTACCCGTTCGAGAAATACGCGCAGGTCGCCGTGTCAGAGTTCATCTTTGGTGGCATGGAGAACGCCTCCATGACCACCCAGACGGATCTGACTCTGCACGACGAGCGTGCCCACATCGACTTCAGCTCCGAGCCGCTAGTCAGTCACGAGCTCGCGCACCAGTGGTTCGGCGATCTGCTCACCTGCCACACCTGGGCGCACGGCTGGCTCAACGAAGGATTCGCGACCTATTTCGAGCTGCTGTGGCGCGATCATGCCCAAGGCATCGAGGAGTTCGACCACGCTCGTCTGGAGTACGCCCGCAAGTACATGGCTGAGGATGGCGGCCGCTACCGCCGGTCGATCGTCGCACGCGACTACGACGACCCCATCGACCTCTTTGACGCTCACCTCTACGAGAAGGGCGCCGCGGTCCTGCACATGCTGCGCCGCCGCCTGGGCGACGCGACGTTCTTCGAGGCTGTTCGCGTGTGGCTGGAGCGCTACACCGACAGCACCGCCGAGACTGACGACCTACGCCGGGTATTCGAGGAGACCAGCGGCATCTCGCTGGGCAGGTTCTTCGACCAGTGGGTGCTCGTCGGGCGGGGTCACCCCGAGCTCACCGTGTCTTCGCGGTGGGACGCCGACGACAGCCAGGTGCGTCTATCCGTCGAGCAGAAGCAGGACGTCGCCGAGGCCGCTCTCTTCGAACTGGATCTACGTGTGTGGCTGCGCCTTGAGGACGGCAGCGTCGTGGACCGAACGCTGCGGGTGGCGGAGCAGCGCCAGCACTTCTTCATCGCTCTGCCCAGCGCGCCCGCGTTGGTCGCCTTCGATCCCTGCGGCGACCTGCTACGGACGCTTGAGCTCGATGTCGGCGAGCCGACGCTGCGGCAACTCTTGCTGGAAGCGCCGTTCACGATCGCGCAGATCGACGCGGCCGTTGCCCTCGCCAAGCGGCCCGTTCTGCGCAACGTCGAGGCCCTCGAAGAGGCCCTGCTCCGGCCGAGTAGCCCTGGCGCCCACTGGACGGTCCAGGTCGAGGTGGCGGCGGCACTTGGCCGCATCGGCACCGACCGCTGCTTCGAGGCCCTGCGCCTTGGCCTGGCGCTCGCCCAGCCGAAGGTGCGCCGCGCGGTGGCGGCCGCCCTGGGTTCATTCCATACGGACGCGGCCGCCGACCTGCTCGCGAGCGCGTTCGGCGGAGGCGACGCGTCGTATCTGGTCGAAGCCGAGCTCGCCCGCAGCCTCGGCCGAACCCGGCGCGCCCGGGCATTCGAACCGCTGCGCGCGGGGCTGGTCCGCGAGAGTTGGAACGAGACGATCCGTATCGGCGTCTTCGACGGTCTCGCCGCCCTGGGCGACGCGCGCGCCCTCGACGAGGTCGCGCCCTTCCTCGCGCCCGCCAATCACCTCCTCGGCCGCTGTGGCGCCGTGCGCTGCTTGACCAGCTTCCGCAGCGAGCCAGCCGCGGCGCTCGAGCGGCTCGCGCCCTATGTGCGTGACCGGGCCTGGCGCTTTGCCCTGACAATGGCGGCGTCGCTTGAACAGCTGGGCGATGCGCGCGCAATCACCGTACTGAAGCAGGTGGGCGAGGCCCGGGACGATAGCCGAATCCAACGGCGCGTCGCCGAGGGCATCCGCAACCTGCGCGAGGCCAGCGCGACGGGCAAACAGATCGACGGCTTCAAGGAAGATGTCGGCGCCGTCGAGCGCCGTCAGCGCGATCTCGAGGAGCGACTCGAACGGCTCGTGCAGACCCGCAACGGCTAGCGGGCAGAGCGTTCAATTCATAAACATAGCCACACCGATCTGTTGATTTATGCCACAGCACCAGGGCGGCGGTGCGGCATCAGCGGCGGCTGGAGCGTGCCAACAAACGAGATGCTGATCACGATCGCACGGTGTTGGTCGAGGTTGGCAAGGAGTTTGCAACTAAGGGATAGAACCAGCGGGTAGAACGGCTGCTCTGTTTGCACGCCAACACCGACCCCAAGGCCCCACGGAGATGACCATGAACACCCTCACCCGCATTCTGCCGCGCACCGGCCGTGCCACCGCGCTGAGCGTCGCGGCTGCCCTGATCGCGGCCTCGGCGATCTCTTTGGCGCCGCGCCCGGCCCAGGCGTGCGGCGGCTTCTTCTGCTCCACCCAGCCGATCGACCAGAGCGCCGAGCGCGTCCTCTATCTGGCCGACGAAGGCAAATACACGGTTCACATCCAGATCAGCTACACCGGCGAGGACGACCAGTTCTCGTGGATCCTGCCGCTCATCGACGTACCTCAGCTCGGCATCGGCTCGGACAGCGTCTTCCAGATCCTCGAGCAGATGACCACCCCCCAGTACTACCTGCAGTGGCAGAACAAGCCGGACTGCAACGCCTACGGCGACTGCCGATTCGAGGCTTCGGCGGGCGGACCGACTGACGATCGCGACGGCAAGAACGGCGGCGGTGGCGTCGAGGTCCTCCAGGAGCTGAAGGTCGGCCCCTACGACACGGTCGTGATCAAGGGCACCTCGGGAGCCGAACTGATCAAGTGGCTCAACGACAACAACTATGTCCAGCCGAAGGAGACCGAGGCGTTGATCGACGTCTACGCCAAGCAGGACTACGTCTTCCTGGCTCTGAAGCTGCAGAGCGACAAGGCCGCCGGAGACATCGCGCCAATCGTCTTGACGGTCGAAGAGGTCGCCCCCTGCCTGCCGATCCGACTCACCAAGCTGGCGGCCTCGGCCGACATGCCGATCGTCACCTGGACGCTCGGCGATCACCGCGCGATCCCGAAGAACTTCCTGCACGTCGTGCTCAACGAGGCGACCATCGACTGGATGAACCCGGGCTCGAACTACAAGAACGTGGTCAGCAAGGCCGTCGATCAGGCGGCGGGACACGCCTTTGTCACCGAGTACGCCAAGAAGTACGACAAAGCCTTCGCCAATCGCTTTGCCTCCGACGACTGGATTCCCCAGCAGCTGGAGGGCATCAAGGACCCGGGCAAGTTCCTCCAGGCGCTGATGCAGGAGGGCTACCCCCGCACGAGCCAGATGCAAGACCTCATCCGCAAGTACATCCCCAAGCCGGCGCTCTACAAGGACGTCAGCGATGCCGAGTTCTACAACTGCATCCAAAACGCCAGCACCTGGGGCGAGTGCCCGAAGTACATCGCGGCGGTGGCTGGCCAGACCTTCGAGCCGGTCCCCTTTGCCCAGGAGATCCAGGTGATGATCGTCGAGCCCCTCGCCAAGGTGCAGGGTGCGTTTGACGAGAAGACCTGGCTCACCCGGCTGTACACGACGGTGGACCCCGACGAGATGACCAAGGACCCGATCTTCGCCTTCAACGCCGACCTGCCCGAGGTCGACAACGTCCACACGGCGCAGGCCGAGCCCATCTGCAAGCCAGGTTCGACCAAACCCCACCAGGCGATCCTCACCTTTGCCAACGGCACCGAGACGACGATCACCCTGCCCGATAGCGGCAGCGACTACTGCTGGGGCCTACCAGTCGGCGGCAGCGCGCCCTTTGGCAAGGGCGACGGCGAATCGATCGCGGCCGGCGGCCAGCCAGCTCTGCGGGTCGAGGTTCTCGACGAGACCGGCGCGCCGCTGGTGATCGACCCCTCCGCAGCCGAGATGGTCGACGCCCAGCTCAACACGGCCCAGGTCGGCAAGAAGAGCCTCGACCCGGACTTCATCCTCACCTTGCCGGCCGTGACGTGGGACCCGTCGCCCGTAGCCGGGACCGACAGCGGTGGTGGCACGACGACGACGACCAGCTCGTCGGGCTGCAGCGCGGCAGCCGCTCCGGCTGGCAACGGCTTGGCGCTGATGCTGATCGCGATGGCGGCGGGCCTGCTCGTATGGAGGCGGCGACTCGCGTGACCAACACGCCGCCCGGCGAAATCCAAACGGCGAGCCGCCGCCCTGCCGCAGGCAGACCCGAGCCGAGTGGGTGGACCCAGGCCGAGAGGCGAGACTCAAACCGTTGGGCCAACGGTTCCCTGCGCGCGGTCCCCGGAGCGATCTGGGGACCGCGCGTCGGTTTGTGGCCGGGGCATCGCGCGCCGTACGCCAACGAGAGCCGCCAACGAGAGCCGCCAACGAGAGCCGCCAACGGTGTGCTTGAGATGGGCGAATGGGCCAGTGGGCCACGGGCGCGGTTCCGAATCCCGGGTCTCAGGCGGCGAACGCCGCCACGCAGTGGGGAAGCGGCAAGAACCACGTTTCTTGCCGCTGGGGGTCGAGCCCCGACCCCCAAGAAGAGAGACGCGAACGGCTGCCGATCACGGGCGCGGCTGCTGACGCGGAATTGTGAACCACACCCGTGGGCCACGACTGCGCTGGACGGCGGCGGCCGCGGGCGGCATCCTCGGCGGTCGGAGGAGCCAACCACCATGCGCGACCTGCACCCGACGTTCTGCGATTTCACGATGCTGCTTGCGGGCCTGGCGGCGTTCACGGCGCTGTCTCAAGCGGCTGTGGCAAATGCCTCGCCGGCCGATGACATCCTCGCCTGCGAGGCCCTGTCGATTGGCCACTGTCCGGCGTTGCTTGCGGCGACAAAGCAAGCGGAGCCGGCGCGCAGCGGCCTGATCGCCATCGTGTCGTCCGCGCAGACCGCGGACGAGAAGGTCGGCAAGGCTGCGATGGCGCTCAGCCTCATCGGAGGCGACAGTGTGCGCGAGCCGATCTGGCTCGCGGCACAAGCCCATCGCCAGCCTGCGAGCCTGTACGCCCAGCTGCTGGCGGCGGCGGGACGCACCGGCGACGACCGCGCGGTCGCCCCGCTGGTCGAACTCGTCAATGACGGGGACACCCGCGCACGCCTTCTCGCGATCGGCGCCCTGTCCGTGCTCAAGGCGCCCGAGTCAGTCGCGGCCCTGATCGCGACCATGGGCAACAAGGAACGCCACGGCCGGGTGCGCGCCGCCGCTGCCCGCGCCCTTGGCATGATCGGCGACCTCCGCGCCGAGGCGCCACTCGTGGAGGTCGCGGGAGCGGCCGATATCTACACGCCCGCGCGCAGCCGAGCCATGGCAGCCTTGGCGCGGATGAAATCTGCGGCTGCGATACCCGTGGCAACCCAGCTCGTCGACCATCCGGCCCGCTCTGTTGGTCGCCCCGCGTTGGCGCTGCTCGCGGCCGTGCCGACCCCCTGGGCCAGGCCCGCGATCCGCTTCGGTCTGGCGACACCGGGACTGCGAGGCGAAGCGGCGAAGGCCGCCGTGGCGATGGGCCTGAGCGATCTCGGCCCCATCGTGCTGGCAACCGCCGGAGCGGACGACCTCGCGCCGGACGAGCAGACATGGGTGCTCGACGCGGTCATCAAACTCAAGCCGGTGGGCGCCGCCGCGACCCTGGTCAAGCGCCTGACGCACGTCGGAGTCGCACAGCGCATCGACCTGCTCAAGACCATCGGCCGTTTGGGCGATCGCACAGTGGTGCCCACCCTGGTGCCGCTGCTGCGCAGCGAGCCCCGCGATGTTGCCAATTACGTCGTGTACGCGCTAGAAACATTGACCGATAAGCAGCTCGGCCTCGACGAGACGGCGTGGCGCGTCCATGCGGGGTTGGAGAAGCCGGCAGTCGCACCGCACCCGCCCCGGGCCGTACTCAGCCTCAAGCGCGCCAAAGCCAAAGCCGCTCCGTAGCCACCGCGATGCAGCCCCCCCTTGGCGCCTGTGACGGCGCCCGAAGGAGTCCCCCATGCCGCTGACTCGAGAGCAGATGGCCGCCCGCGTGGCGCAGGAGATTCACGACGGCTACTACGTCAACCTCGGCATCGGCATCCCGACGCTCGTCGCGAACTACATCCCAGAAGGTGTCGACGCTATTTTGCAGAGTGAGAACGGGCTACTCGGCATCGGCCCGTTCCCCTACGAGGGCGACGAAGACGCCGATCTGATCAACGCCGGCAAGCAGACCGTGACCGCGATCCCAGGCGCGTCCTATTTCGACTCGGCCGAGTCGTTCGCGATGATCCGCGGCGGCCACGTCGACCTCAGCGTGCTCGGCGCCCTTGAGGTGAGCGAGAAGGGCGACATCGCCAACTGGATGGTCCCCGGCAAGATGGTCAAGGGCATGGGGGGAGCGATGGACCTGGTCGCCAGCGCCCGCAATCTGGTCGTGACGATGACCCATGCCGACAAGTCCGGCCGCCCGAAGATCCTGCCGGAGTGCACGCTGCCGCTCACGGGTATTGGCTGCGTCCGGCGCATTGTCACCGACCTCGCCGTCATCGACGTCACCGACGGGGGTCTGGTGCTGCGAGAACACGCCCCCGACGTCTCGATCGACGAGATCATCGCCAAGACGGGCGCGCCGCTGCGGGTCGCCGACGACGTCCGCGTGGTCGACGTGCGGGCCTAGCGCCCACTCCGGACGCTTGGCGGCCGGGCAGCGTCGGTGCCGGCGCCGAGTCCTTCGATCCGTCTCGGGATCTTGACCGAGCAGGCACGACCTGCGCAAGGGTGGCGCCATGGCCGACACTGCGAAGTATCCAGGCCGCACGCGGCCACCGACCGAGCGCCTCTATGCCGCCATCATGGCCGGCGGGTCGGGCACTCGCTTCTGGCCGCTGTCGCGACGTGATCGCCCCAAGCAGCTGATCCGGCTCTTCGGTGGTCGCAGCCTGCTCAGCGCCACCGCCGAGCGGCTCCGGCCACTGTGTCCCCCGGAGCGCTGGCTCGTCGTGACCGCCGAGCGGCTGGCTGCAGCGGTCGCCGCCGAGCTGCCCGACCTACCTGCCGGCCACGCGATCTGCGAGCCAGTGCCACGCAACACTGCGCCCTGCATGGTACTGGCGGCCGCCGCAGCGCGCGCCCGCGACCCCGAGGCGATCATCGCCCTGCTTCCGGCCGATCACTTTGTCTCCGACCCCGACGCATTCCGCGCCGCCCTCGCGATCGCCGCGGACCACGCCGACCGCGGCCACATCGTCACCCTGGGCGTCAAGCCCGGCCGCCCCGAGACGGGCTACGGCTACATCGAGCGGGGACGCATAGTCGAAGACGCCGGCAACGACGCCGTCTACGACGTGGTGCGCTTTGTCGAGAAGCCGGACCAGGACACCGCAGTCGACTACCTCGCCGGCGGCCGGCACCTGTGGAACGCCGGGGTCTTTGTGGTGCGTGCCGACGTGGCGATCCGCGAGGCTGCCCGTCACCTCGGTCTTGGGATCTCGCCGCTGCTGGCCGCGCTGGCCGATGTGCCCTTTCCGTCCGCTGCTTTCCACGACGCCGTCGACGCCAGCTTCGCCGCTGCGACGTCGATCAGCATCGATCACGGCATCGCGGAGAAGGCCCGCAACCTGCGCGTCGTTCCCCTGGACGCCGGCTGGAGCGATGTCGGCGCCTGGCAGAGCCTCCTCGAGCACAAGGATCGGCGCGCGGATCACTTCGAGCGCGGCGACGTACTGGCGCTCGAGTCGCCTGGCTCCGTCCTGGTCACCGACGGACCCTTCCTGGCGGCTCTGGGGCTTCCAGGGGTCGCGATCATCGTGTCCGGCGACGCCGTGCTGGCGCTTCCCGTCGAACGCGCCCAAGAGGTGCGACGCGTCGTCACCCACCTCGAACAAGCGGGGCGAGACGAGCTACTCTGAGTCGCATCTTCTGCTGGTGGGATTGGCGCGCGCCGCCGCCGGCCCCCAGCGTGGGAGTCGAGATGAACAAACACATCTTCCGGGCCTACGACATCCGCGGCGAGGTCCAGCGCGACTTCACGCCGACGCTGGTCGAGCGCATCGGTCAGGCGATGGGCACGATGACGCGCCGACAGGGTGAGAAGCCCTGCATCGCCGTCGGCCGCGACGCGAGGCTGTCGAGCCCGATGCTCCGCGACGCCGTGATGCGCGGCATCGAGGCGAGCGGTTGCGACACCATCGATCTGGGTATCGTACCGACCCCGCTGCTGTACTTTGCCGTCCACACCCTCGACGTCGGCGCCGGCGTGATGGTGACCGGCAGCCACAACCCGCCACAAGACAACGGCTTCAAGCTGATGATCGGCAAGAACACGCTGCACGGCGAGGGCATCGCCAAGCTCGCCACGCTCGTGGCCAGCGCCGACTTCGAGGTTCGGGACGACGGCCACGCGGGACGCCGATCGCACGTAGATATCGTCACGCCCTACTTCGAGAGGGTGAAGGGCGACATCGGCCTCGGCGAGCGGCGCCTCAAGCTCGTCGTCGACGCCGGCAACGGCCCAACCGGTCCGATCGCGCCGAGCCTGCTCGCCGACCTGGGCTGCGACGTCGTGCCGCTGTTCTGTGAGCTGGACGGCAACTTTCCCAACCACCACCCGGATCCAACGGTCGAGGCGAACCTCGCCGACCTGCGCGCGGCGGTCGCAGCGCACGGCGCCGATCTCGGCGTCGCATACGACGGTGACGGCGATCGCATCGGCGTCATTGACGAGAAGGGCGGCATCCTCTGGGGCGACCAGCTGATGGTGCTCCTGTCGCGGGCTCTGCTGGCCGAAGAGCCGGGCGCGACCATCGTTGGCGAGGTCAAATGCAGCCAGACGCTCTTCGACGACATCGCCGCGCACGGCGGCCGGCCGATCATGAGCCGAGTCGGCCACAGCCTCATCAAGGACCGCATGAAGTCGGAGGGCGCGCTCCTCGCTGGCGAGATGAGCGGCCACATCTTCTACAAGCACCGCTGGTACGGATTCGACGACGCGATCTACACGACGTGCCGCCTGCTTGAGCTGCTCTCACGCACCGAAGCGCCCCTCTCCAGCCTCCTCGCCGATGTACCCCCGACCTGCGCGACCCCCGAGCTGCGGGTCGAGTGCCCCGACAGCGTCAAGTTCGACGTGGTCAGCCGGGTCACCACGATGCTGTCGCCCGAGAGACATCCCGACATCCTCGAGGTCATCGACATCGACGGCGTCCGGGTGCGTTTCGCCGACGGCTGGGGCCTGGTCCGGGCCTCGAACACCGGACCGGTCCTGGTCTTGCGGGCCGAGGCCGACAGCGAGGCCGGCCGCGACCGCATTCATGCGCTGCTGGTCGCGACGATCGCCGCGGCGCGCACGGAGCTGAGCGAATGACCAACGGGCGAATGACCAACGGGCGAATGACCAACGGGCGGATGACGGCCGGGCGAATGACCACCGGGCGGGACGACTCTGGCAGCTCGAGCGAGCCGATCGACGCGGCGACGGTTGCCCACGTCGCCCGCCTGGCCCGGCTGCACCTCGACGAAGCCGAGGCGACCGCGATGCGCGCCGATCTGAGCGCCATCCTCGGCTACGTCGCAGAGCTCGCCGCGGTCGACACGCAGGGCGTCGAGCCGATGCTGCACCCCGCCGGGACCGCCACCCCACAGCGCGCCGACGCCATCGCAGCCGGTCTTCCCCGCGACGCGGCCCTCGCCAACGCGCCGCTCACAGCGGACAGGCATTTTGTCCTGCCCCGCTTCGTCCACGGCGACGCCGCCAGCGTCGACGCCCGTCCCAGGAGCTGAGTCGTGGCGATGGCCCTCCCCAAGACCATCACCGCGACCGCTCGCGCGATCGCCGCGGGCGAGCTGACCAGCCGCACCGCGACCGAAGCCGCCCTCGGCCGGGTCGAGCGCGACAACGCCAGCCTGGGCGCGCTGCTGCACGTCGACGCTCAAGGTGCCCTGGCGCGCGCCGACCAGATCGACAGCCAGCGCCGCGCAGGTCAACCGCTGGGGCGGCTCGGTGGCGTGCCGATCACCCTCAAGGACAACATCAGCCTGGTCGGAATGCCCATGACGGCCGGCTCACGCATCCTCGCGGGCTACCGACCACCCTTCGACGCGACCGTAGCCGCCCGGGTCTCGGCCGCCGGCGCGATCGTCATAGGCAAGTGCAACCTCGACGAGTTTGCGATGGGATCGTCCAACGAGACATCCGCGTTCGGGCCTGTGCGCAACCCGCACGATCTCGACCGCGTCCCCGGCGGCTCGTCCGGCGGCTCGGCCGTCGCGGTCGCGGCAGGCTTCGGTTTCGGCTCGCTGGGCAGCGACACGGGCGGCTCGATCCGGCTGCCTGCTGCCCTATGTGGCGTCGTCGGCCTCAAACCCACCTATGGCCGGGTGTCGCGCTACGGCGTCGTCGCCTTCGCGTCGTCCCTCGACCAGGTGGGTCCCCTCGCCACGACCTCGCGCGACGCCGCCAGGCTGCTGGGCGTCATCGCGGGTCCGTGCCGACATGACTCGACCTGCGCTGACCATTCGGTCCCCGACTTCGAAGCCGCCCTCGGCCGCGAGTCCCTCGCCGGGATCCGCGTCGGTGTCGCACGCGAGCACCTCGACGGTGCCGACGGCCTCGACTCCGCCATGTCGCGGCGCGTTCGCGAACGACTGGAGCGGCTGCGAGACCTGGGCGCCGACCTGGTCGACGTCGAGCTGCCGCACAGCCACGCGTCGATCGCCGCTTACTACCTGATCGCCACCGCCGAGGCCTCCGCCAACCTCGCGCGCTATGACGGCGTGCGTTTCGGCCACCGCAGCGCGGCCCACGGCGGTGATCTTGAACAGCTGATCGCCCGCAGCCGCGGCGAAGGATTCGGCCGCGAGGTCAAGCGCCGCATCATGCTTGGCACCTACGCGCTCTCGTCGGGCTACTACGACGCCTACTACCGCAAGGCCTGCCAGGTGCGCCGCCTCGTCCACGACGATTTCGTCGCTGCGTTCAGCCACTGCGATCTGCTAGCCGGCCCCGTGTCACCGGTCACAGCGTGGCGGTTGGCCGAGAAGACCGGGGATCCGCTGGCCATGTACCTCATGGACGTCTTCACAACAGCGGTAAACCTCGCTGGCCTGCCAGCGCTGTCGATGCCAATGCCCGTCTCCGCCGGTGAGATGCCCGCCGGCCTCCACCTCATCGGCCGCGCCTTCGACGAGACGACCCTGCTCGGCGTCGCCGATTGTCTGGAGCGATCGGACCGCGAGCCCGGGGAGGCGACACCATGAGCTTCGCGATCCCCGAAGGCTGGCAGGCCGTCATTGGCTTGGAGGTGCATGTCCAACTGAACACGGCGACCAAGATCTTCTGCGCTTGTCCGACCACATTCGGCGCCGCGGCGAATACCCAGGTCTGCCCGGTCTGCCTTGGTCTACCCGGCGCGCTGCCGGTGCTCAACCGCGAGGTCGTCGACAAGGCGATCCTCCTGGGCCTCGCCTGCGGCTCAGCGATCTCCGAGCGCTCGGTCTTCGCCCGCAAGAACTACTTCTACCCCGACCTGCCCAAGGGCTACCAAATCACCCAGGCGGACGCGCCCATCTGCGTGGGGGGCCACATCGACGTGCCGGCTGGCGACGACGGCGGCGCCGCGGTGCGCCTGGATCTGGTCCGCATGCACCTCGAGGAGGACGCCGGCAAGTCCGTTCACGCCGACGCCGGGCGCTCGCTCGTCGACCTCAACCGGGCCGGCGTGCCCCTCGTCGAGATCGTCTCCGAACCCGGTCTGACCAGCCCGGAACAGGCGGCGGCCTGTCTCGCCGAGCTGCGCGCCCTGGTCCGCACCCTGGGCGTGAGCGACGGCAACCTCGAGCAGGGATCGCTGCGCTGTGACGCCAACATCTCGGTCCGCCGGCTGGGCGACGAGCACCTCGGCACCCGCTGCGAGATCAAGAATCTCAATTCATTTCGCTCGGTTCGGGATGCGGCCGCCCACGAGATCGTCCGGCAGATCACCTGCCTTCAAGCCGGCGAGGCCATCATTCAGCAGACCCGGCTGTGGGACACCGAGGCCGGACGCACGCGCGCCATGCGTTCGAAAGAAGACGCCCACGACTATCGGTATTTCCCCGATCCAGATCTCCCCGAGCTGCACGTCGAGCCCGCTCGCGTTGCCCGCCTGCGCGCATCGCTTCCCGAGCTGCCCGCCGCACGGCGCGCCCGCCTCCACGACGTGTGGGGCATACCTGCACACCTCGCCGCGAGCCTCTCTGCCGAGCCCGAGCGAGCCGCCGCCTGGGAGGCCGCGCTCGGCCCGTCCCCGACCCCCGAACGCGCCGTCAGCTTCGCTCACTTCCTGGTCGGCCGGGTCGCCGGCGCGCTCAACCGCAGCGACCGCGACAGCGCCGAGGTGCTGGCCGCGATGCCGCTGATCGCAGAGGTTCACGATCGCTGGCGTGACGGCCGGCTGTCGAACAAGATGCTGGCCGACTTGCTGAGCGCGGCCTTCGACACCTCGGCGCCGCTCGCCATCAGCCTGCGAGACGCGATGGATGCCGCAGGCACCGTCGTCGACGACGACGACGGCCTGCGCCGTGCACTCGACGACGCCCTCGCCGCCCATCCCGCCCAGGCCCAAGCGCTGCGTTCAGGCGAGACGAAGCTCATCGGCTTCTTCGTCGGCCAGGTCATGCAAGCTCTCGCCGGCAAAGCCGACGCGCGAAGACTCACCGAGCTGCTGCGCGCCCACGTCGACAGCTGAGCCGGCCCAGCAAACGCCCCAAGCCCCGACAAGACGACAGCGGCCGGAGTCCAATGGACCCCGGCCGCGTCGTCTCGTACTCCTCGCTGATCTCGTAGCCAGGGCTGGTCTCGCAGCCCGGGCGGGTCTCGCCTACTGCTTGTAGTAGACCTCAACCTCGCTGATGTAATTGCCGCTGTACGTACCCGCAAGGTAGTTGCGGCAGGCGCTTGAACCGTAGCCCTGGCCCGGCTGGCACTGATAGGTGTGGCCCAGGTTGGTGTACATGTAGTTCATCGACGAATCCATGTACATGTCGTGGCCGCCGCCAAACGTCGGTCCATAGTGGCTGCAGTTGTAGGTCGCGTACTGCGGGTAGCGGTAGACCGTGTGCTTGGTGTTGCTCGTCAGTGAGAACAACCAGTTCGAACCGTTGTTGTTGTAGCCGCAGCCGTTGTACCAGGACGACGCGTTGTAGCCGCCGAAGAGCCTGTTGTAGATCGACCTCACCACCGTGATGGTCGGCCCCTTGCCGTTGCACAGGCTGTGGAAGGTGTACGAGCTGTAGCCGTGAGTCGAGCGCTTGTAGCACAGCTGCCAAGCCTGACCGGCGTTGCCGTACCAGCCGTTGAGCTTGGTGCCATCCGACGAGTTCACCAGGCTACCGCCCGAGAAGTTCGACCCGCCGCCCTTAGCGAGGTTGAGGTCGCCAGCGACAACCTTGTAGCCCTGGGTGGTCGGCGCGCCGTAGACACCGTTGCTGAATTCGACCTGATACGGGGCACAGATCGCCGCGCCCGTCTTGTTGTAGATGCGCACGAAGAACTCGGCAGAGTCGTTGTTGCACCAGGTCTGGTCGTAGCCGGTCGGGATGCACTTGCCGTTCGTCCACTTCTTGCAATACGGACCACCCTGCGACGGGCCGTAGTTCCAGCCGGTCTGGCTTTGGTCGAACTTGGCGTTGTCGGTGGTGCACGGGCACTCGCCGTACTCGGAATGCGCCGCTGACGGCACCTTGCCACCCGCGAAGTTGGTGAACCAGGTGAAGTCGGTCTGACCGCAGCACACCGTCGGCGTGTTGCTGCCGGTCGGGCACGCGCCCCGGTGGACTTCCATGGCCAGGCTGCCCGGGTTGCTCAAGAAGCGCACCCGCACGTTGAAGCGATCACAGCCACTGGCGCCCGTATCGGCCGTGTCGGTCGCCTGGAAGCGGAACCAGTCCTCATCCTGCGTCGTCACGACCATGCCCGAGACGCTGGTGTAGTCGCCCGGCGCCTTGTCGCTCAGCGCGGGGATCGCGTCGTTCGTCGCGGTGCCGCACGTATCGTTGGGCTCGTAGACGTCGTTGCCGTTGCACTCGCAGCCGTCGGCGTGGTTGCTGTTGAGGTTGTAGAAGTAGTCGGCGCAATCCTTGATCTGGCACTGGCCGGCCACGCAGGTCGCGGTCGCCGCTGGCAGGTCGCAGCTGTCGCCTGCGCCCTCGTCGATCTTGCCGTTGCAGTTTTCGTCGATGTTGTTGCACAGCTCGATGGCGCCCGGGTTGATCGAGCCATTGAGGTCGTTGCAGTCACCGCCGCCCTTCGGACAGACCGGAGGCGTTCCAATGGTCACCATCGCCGAAGTGCAGTAGCCATCGGGGTCGCTGTTGCAACCTTCGTCAACGTAGCCGTCGCAGTCGTTGTTCTTGCCATCGCAGACCTCGGTCGCGCCTGGGTAGCAGGTCGGGCAGGTGTCGTCGCAGTCGTCGGTCTTCGTCGAGTTGTAGAAGCCGTCGGCCGTGCACAGGCACAACCACGAGGCCGTACCGACGCCGTCCTGGTCGCCATCGTAGAAGTACGTCGAGCAGCCCAGCGCGCCTGGCTCATCGGTGACGTTGTTGCAGTTGTTGTCCTTGCCGTCACAGATCTCCTGGCTGTTGGGGTTCTGGCCCGCGGCGTTGTCGTTGCAGTCGCCGCCGCCGTAGGGGCAGACCGGCGGTGTGCCGACCGTGACCAACGCCGAGTCGCAGAACTTGTCGCCGTCCTTGTCGCAGTTCTCGTCGATCTGACCGTTGCAGCCATTGTCGACGCCGTCACACAGCTCGTTGGCGCCCGGATGGACCTTCGGATCGGCGTCGTCGCAGTCGTCGCCCTTGCCGCCTGTGATCGTCGTGCTGGGGCACGCGACCTTGGAGGTCACCTGCAGGCCGGCGTCGCAGTAGCCGTCCTTGTCGGCGTCGCAGCCCTCATCGATGACGCTGTTGCAGTTGTTGTCCTTGCCGTCGCAGATCTCGGCCGCCGCACCGCTGTACGAGGTCGGATCGTTGTCGTCGCAGTCGCCAGCCTGTGTGGCGTTGAACTTGCCGTTGGCGACACAGCGACACTCGAACTGCGCCGTGCCGTAGCCGTCGCCGTCGTTGTCGTAGTAGTACTTCGTGCAGCCCACCGCGTTGATCTCGTCCGTCAGACCGTTGCAGTTGTCGTCGTCTGGCGTGCTGCAGTTCTCCAGCGCGTCGGGGTTGATCGAGTTGGAGTCGTCGTCGCAGTCCGCTCCGCCCGCCGTGCAGGTCGACGGGAAGTCGCAAGTGCTGCAACCCAGATCGCTGGCCGCCTGGGCGCACGAAGCGTCCCACGCCGTGTTGCAGCAGGTCGCATACGTATTGCACACGCACGCCTGGACGGTCGCGTCGGTGCAGCCCTTACCGACGTGCGCGTCGCAGCAGTTACCGAAGAGCAGCTCGGCGCTGGCGTCACAGAAGTTGTCGTTGTCCGAGTCGCAGTCCTCGTCGACGATGCCGTTGCAGTTGTTGTCGACGTCGTCACACAGCTCCAGGCCGCCGGGCTTCGACGCTGCGTTCTCGTCATTGCAGTCGTCACCGGGGATCGACGAGTCGTCGCCGGGCACGGTCGAGTTGACGCAGGTCGCGCCCTTCTTCACGAGCAGGTTGGCGTCGCAGTACTTGTCGCCGTCGTCGTCGCAGCCGCTGTCGAGTCCCTGGCAGTCGTTGTCGATGCCATCGCAGTACTCGGTGGCCATCGGGTTGACCTTGCCGTTGGTGTCGTCGCAGTCGCCCGGCGCCGCCGCCGTCAGGTTGCCGCTCTGGAAGCACAGGCAGGTGCCCGCGCCAGTGCCGTAGCCGTCGACGTCCGCGTCCTGGTACCAGGTCACACAGTTGGCCGCACCGGACTCGTTGAGGGACCCGTTGCAGTCGTCGTCGAACTCGGTGTTGCAATCCTCCGTCTGGCCGGGGTTGATCAACGGATTGCCGTCGTTGCAGTCGCCGCCGCCCTTGGGGCAGCCCGGGCTGACCGTCGCGCTGCCCTTGCAGTAGCCGTCACCGTCGTCGTCGTTGCAGACCTCGTCGATGCCCGCAGAGCAGTTGTTGTCGAGGCTGTCGCAGATCTCGGGAGCGCCCGGGTTGACCACCGCGTTGGTGTCGTCGCAGTCGCCGCCGCCGGCCGTGCAGGTCGACGGGAAGCCAGCGAGGAACATGTTCAGGTCGCAGTAGTTGTCGCCATCGTCGTCGCAGCCCTCGTCGGTGACTCCGTCGCAGTTGTTGTCGATGTCATCGCAGATCTCGACCTTGCCCGGGTACACCTGGCTGTTGAGATCGTTGCAGTCATCGACGCCGCCGTCGCAGACCGGCGGGTTGTTGATGACCGTCTTGCCGGTCGCGCACCAGCCATCCTTGTCGGAGTCACAAGCCTCGTCCGTGACGTCGTCGCAGTTGTTGTCGACGTTGTCGCAGATCTCCTCGGCCTGCGGGTAGGTGGTCGGCACCTGGTCATTGCAGTCGCCGCCGCCGTTGGGGCAGACCGGCGGCTTGCCGACGACCTGCTTGTCGGCGGCGCACCAGTCGTCGCCGTCGCCGTCGCAGTCCTCGTCGATGCCGGCGAGGCAGTTGTTGTCCTTGCCGTCGCACAGCTCGTCCGTACCGGGGTTGACGCCGTTGTCGCCATCGTTGCAGTCGCCGCCGATCGCGGCGATGTACTCGCCGTAGGCCACACACATGCACACCGAGGCGCCGAAGCCGTAGCCGTCCTTGTCCCCGTCCTTGAAGAACTGCGAGCAGTTCTCGGCACCAACCTCGTTCGGGTTGCCGTTGCAGTTGTTGTCGATGCCGTCGCCGCAGACCTCGGCCGCTGCCGGGTTGGTGCCCACATCGGTGTCGTCGCAGTCACCCGACTTGTCGGCGGTGAACTTGCCGTCCGGTGCGCACAGGCACTGCGTCACGCCCACGCCCCAACCGTCGCCGTCGCTGTCGTAATAGTACGTCGTGCACGAGTCGCCGCCGACGTCGTTGAGGTTGCCGTCGCAGTTGTCGTCATACGGCGTTGCGCAGATCTCCTTGCTGCCCGGGTTGATCGCCTCGTCCTCGTCTTCGCAGTCGCCGCCACCGTACGGGCAGCTCGGCGGCGTACCGATGGTGGTCATCGCCGAGTCGCAGTAGCCATCCGAGTCGTTGTCGCAGCCCTCGTCGATGGTGCCTTCGCAGTTGTTGTCGATGCCGTCACAGATCTCGACGGCGCCGTTGTAGACGAGCTCGTTGTTGTCGTCGCAGTCGCCGTCCTTGGTCCCGACCAGGATGCCCTCGGCCTTGCACAGGCACTTCGAGTCGCCGCCGTCGGCGCCCCACGTGTCCTGGTCGCCGTCCTCGTAGAAGACCTTGCAGCCGACCGCGTCCTCGTCGTTGTCCGAACCCGAGCAGTTCTCGTCGACGGTGTTGCCGCAGATCTCGTCCTTGCCGGGGTTGATCGCGTTGTCGAGGTCATTGCAGTCGCCGCCACCGCTCGAGCACGCCGCCGGGTTGCCCGTCGTCGCCAGGTTGGCGTCGCAGTAGCCGTCGAGGTCGTCATCGCAGCCCTCGTCGGTGGTGCCGTTGCAGTTGTCGTCCTTGTCGTTGCACGCCTCGTTGCCGATCGGGCTGATCGACGCGTCTTCGTCGTCGCAGTCGCCGCCGCCCAGCGCGCAGACCGCGGGCTGACCGATCGTCGTCATCGCGGCGTCGCAGAACTTGTCGCCGTCGTCGTTGCAGCC
Source organism: uncultured Myxococcales bacterium (assembly GCA_937915965.1). GTDB lineage: Bacteria > Myxococcota_A > UBA9042 > UBA9042 > UBA9042 > CALGHC01. The sequence continues at coordinate 11,040 of CALGHC010000490.1, read as the reverse complement.
CTCGTCGACCTGCGTATCGCAGTTGTCGTCGATGTTGTTGCAAAGCTCCGAGGCGCCGGGGTTCATGTCCGCGTTGGTGTCGTTGCAGTCGCCCTTCATCGTGGCTGTGTAGGGCACCGTCGGCTTGCACACGCACGAGGTCAGGTCGATGCCGTAGCTGTCGCCGTCGCCGTCGTAGTACAGCGGCGTGCAGCCCCCAGCGTTGGGCTCGTCGATCACGCCGTCGCAGTTGTTGTCGACGTCGTCGCAGACCTCGACCGCGTTGGGGTTGATCGTCTTCTCGATGTCGTCACAGTCGCCACCCTGGGAGGCGGTGAAGGCGCCGGCCGACACGCACAGGCACTTCGAGAGATTCAGACCGTAGAAGTCCTCGTCGCTGTCGAAGAAGAAGGCCTTGCAACCCAGCGCGTCCTCGTCGTTCTGGCTGCCGTTGCAGTTGTCGTCGAGGTTGTTGCCGCAGACCTCGGCGGCCTCTGGGTTGACGTCGTCGTTGACGTCATCGCAGTCGCCGGCTCCCTTGGGGCAGACCGATGGGGTCTTCGCCGCCACGAGCAGGTTGGCGTCGCAGAAGCCGTCCTGATCGTCGTCGCAGCCATTGTCGATCACGCCGTTGCAGTCATCGTCGACGTCGTCGCAGACCTCGGCCGTCTTGGCCTTGTAGATGCTTGCGTCGTTGTCGTCACAGTCGCCACCGCCACCCTGACACGTAATCGGCGTTCCGATCGTCGTCATCGAGGCGTCGCAGTTGTCGTCGTTGTCGTCGTCGCAGCCCTCATCGATGACGCCGTCGCAGTTGTTGTCGATGTTGTCGCAGATCTCGAGCGCCGCGGGGTTGACGGCCGCGACGCCATCGTCGCAGTCCTCGTTGTTGGTCGACTTGAACGTACCGAAAGGCTCGCAGTAGCACTTCGACGAGGTGGTGCCGAACGTGTCGCTGTCCTCATCAACGTAGTAGATGGTACAGCCGGTGGCGTCCTGATCGTTCTGCGTGCCGTTGCAGTTGTCGTCCTTGCCGTTGGCGCAGACCTCGATGCGCGACGGGTTGACCGTGGCGTCGCTGTCATTGCAGTCGCCCGCGCCGTTGGGACAGACGGTCGGCACGCCGAGGATGACCATCTCGGTGTTGCAGTACTCGTCACCGTCCTCGTCGCAGCCCTCGTCAGTCAGGTCGTCGCAGTCGTTGTCGATGTTGTCGCAGATCTCGGTCGCGGCCGGGTTGATCACCGGATCGCTGTCGTTGCAGTCGCCGGGGTTGACCGCGCTGTACTGACCGACCGGGAAGCACAGGCACTTGTTGTCGCTGGTGCCCCACAGGTCGATGTCGGCATCGCGGAACCACGGGGTGCAGTTCAAGGCATTGAGATCGTTGATTGATCCGTTGCAGTTGTCGTCGTAGACGGTGTTGCACTCTTCCTTGACCGCTGGGTTGACCAGCTCGTCCGTGTCGTTGCAGTCGCCGCCGCCGCCGGGACAGGACGGCGGCGTGCCGATGGTGATCATGGCGGTGTCGCAGAAGCCGTCGCTGTCGTCGTCGCAGCCCTCGTCGACCTGGCCGTTGGAGTCGTTGTCCTGGCCGTCGCAGATCTCGATTCCCTCGGGATTGATCGACGGGTCGGTGTCGTCGGTGTCGCCTGGGCCCTTCGGGCAGATGTCGGGCGCGCCGCCCGGCGGCGGTGCATAGACGGGATCGATGTCGCAGTAGAGGTCGCCGTCGTCGTCGCAGCCTTCATCGATCTGACCATTGCAGTTGTCGTCGATGTTGTTGCAGCTCTCGGCCATGCCGGGGTTGATGCTGGCGTCCGACTCGTTGCAGTCGCCCGGCTTGCCGGACTTGAAGACGCCGTCCGCGACGCAGATGCACTTGAACGGCGTCGTGCCCCACAGGTCGTCGTCTAGATCGGTGTAGAAGTTGCTGCAGCCGTCGGCGTTGAGATCGTTATTCGAGCCGTCGCAGTTGTCGTCATCCTCGGTGTCGCACTGCTCAGTCGTGCCCGGGTTGACGTTCTTGTTGGCGTCGTTGCAGTCGCCGCCGGCGAGCGCCTTGTAGCTGCCGCTGGGCGCGCACAAGCACTTCGGCGCGCCGGTGCCGTACTCGTCGGAGTCCAGATCGCTGTAGTACTGCACGCAGCCGTCAGCGTTCTCTTCGTCCGGGCTGCCGCTGCAGTTGTCGTCCTTGCCGTTGAGGCAGATCTCGACCGAGCTCGGGTTGACCGTGCCGTCGAGGTCCTCGCAGTCGCCGCCGCCCTTGACGCAGATCGCCGGCGTACCCTTCACGACCATCGAGGCGTCGCAGAACTGGTCGCCGTCGTCGTCGCAGTCCTCGTCGACCTGGCCGTCGCAGTCGTCGTCGATGCCGTCGCAGGTCTCGGCGCAGGCCGCGTCGCCGCAGCACGAGCCAAGGTCAGCGCAGTCGATCAGGCCGTTGGCGTTGTCGTCGACGCCGTTGTCGCAGATCTCCGGGTCGGCGCACGTCAGAGCCATGTCGAACTGTGCAGTCTCGGCCTGACCGGGCACGTCGACGACGATGTAGAACTGCACGCCACCGACGGCCGTGAAGTCGACGCTGTCGCTGCCGGAGACGATGCAGTTGGTCGGGTCGCAGCCCTTCTCGGTTTCGCGCAGGATGAAGATCCGCGCGTTGGTGTTCGAGATGTTGCTGAGCTGGACGCTAACCTGGCGCGAGTCGTCGCTCTTGTAGGCGAACGCGGACTCCTTGCCGAGCCACACGCCAGGATCGCAAGAGTAGCTGTCGACGACGTCGGTCGAGCCGCCGCCGTTGGTGATCAGCTTGGTCAGCGCGGCGCCGTTGCACTCTGGCCCGGCCAGCCCCTGGCACAGGCAGGTGTTGGCGCTGCTGCACTCGCCGTCCTGGCAGATGTCGTCGGTGCAGTCGTTGCCATCGTCGCAGTCGCTGTGCTTGGTGCAATCGACGAAACCGTTGTCGAAGAACCAGAAGATCCGCTCCATCATGTCGCCGGCCGTGTCGAGCGGGCCCGGAAGCACACCACCAAAGAGGATCGACGAGCCGATGGATCGGTACTTCGCGATCAGGTCATCGTGGCCCACCTGAGTCGTGAACACCTGCCCACCGCTGGACTGCAGGATCTTGCGGGTACGCTGGACGGTCGTCTTTGCCTTGATGAGGTCGTTGGCGTTGTTCCAGTCAAAGTCCTGGCTGTAGTTCCACTGGAAGTGCTTGGTCGGAGTCACGTTGACGTCGGCGTAGGCCGCGTAGCCATCGAGTGGCCCGGTGACGCCCGCCGGCGACTCGTCCACGTCGCCGGTGACCTTGAAGAAGGCGTGCAGCGTGGTCGGGTTATCGAAGAACCAGGTCTCGCCGCCTTCCATGTAGAGCTTGCCGCCCTTGGCGAGATAGAGCTTCAGACCGTTGACTTCGCCCTCGACCAGCACGTGGTTGTAGGGATAGACGCCAAGCAGCACGAACACGGCGTCGAACTTGGTGAGGTCGGGGTACAGCGAGATGTCGTCGACGATCTGGGCGAACTTGCCGAGATCGATGACCGCTTCCTTCACCGGCGTCGCGTTGCCCTCTGGGACCTCGGAGGGCTTCCAGATGAGGACGCCGCCCTGGTAGGTCACGGTGACCTTGAACGTGCACAGCTTGTAGAGGTAGCCGTCCGAGACCTTGATGGTCACCTCGTGCTCGCCGACCTGGGCCAGATCGTCCGGTGCGATCGTCAGGTTCGCGTTCCACGACTCGTCCAGCCAGAAGTACAGGGCCGACGTGAGCTTGACGAAGCTCGGCGCCTTGACCAGGGAGAACGAAATGATATCGGCGATGTCTGAGTCGAGCGCCTTGATCGGGATCAGCGCCGTCTGGTTCACCTCGACGGTCTGGTTGGCCGGGCACTGGGTGAAGGTCGGCGCGGTACCCTTGACGACGCAGATGTTGTCGACCGCGAAGCGCGTGAGGTTGAAGGTGCTCGGACCGGCCGCGCAGAACGCCAGGCGCAGGCCATTGGAGCCGCTCAGCTCGGAGGGCAGCTTCAGGTCGTAGGTCTCGGGACCGAAGTTCTGTGGCTTGGGAACGATGTCGACGGTCAGCGAGTTGGTCCAGTCGACGTTCTCGCCGTCGAGGGAGCCCAGCACGTAGATCGCGTCGAGGTCGCCCACGTTGAGCACAAACTCGCGGTCGAACTGGATCGTCACCGTGTCCGCGCCAGCCGCCTGGATGACCGGAGACTGCAGGCAGGTGTCGAAGTTGACCTTGGTCGGCGTCCAGGTCAGGCGCGCGTTCTGGTCGGGGCCGAGGCCACCGGCGGTACCGAGGCCCCAGTTGCCCGAGGCCGAGCCTGCGAGGTCGTTCGGATTCCAGCCCATCGCCTTGAGGCTGTCGCCGCCCTCGAAGTCCTGGCAGTAGCCGATGTCGACGGTGCAGGTAGCCTTCTCGACCGCGACGCAAGCGCGCGTGCCGTCGGGCTGCTCGATGCACTTGCCGTTGGCGCATTCGGCGTTGAGATACGCGCAGTCGACCGCCTCGGTCTCGACGGTGCAGCACAGCGGCGCGTCGCCGCCCGCGGCTTCGTAGTTCAGGCACTCGTTGAAGATGCAAGCGTCGTACGTGCAGGGCACGCCATCGTCGCAGTCGAACTTGTCGAGGCAGCAGCCGTCCAGGGCGCTGTGCTGGCAATCACCAAAGTCCGAGCAGCCCTCGACCGTGCACGGGTTGTTGTCATCGCAGACGGTGGCGTAGTCCAACTGCGTACAGGTGCAATCTTCCTTGGTCACGTACTCACATGCGCCGATGCCATTGACAATGTTCTTGCAAGAGGCCGTCGAGCAGCCGTCGGGCGTGCAGTCGTCGACGCTGGCGCAGCAGCCGCCGGCGGGAGCCGTGTGCCGGCAGGTGTTGTTGACGCAGTACTCCGTGGTGCATGCGTTGTTGTCGTCGCAAGCGGTCAGGGCGTCCTGGTCGTCCAGGCAGCAGTCCGCGGTGCCGTCGTGGCTGCAGACGTTGTCCGTGCAGACATCGGTGGTGCACACCTTGTCGTCATCGCAGTCGATGTCGCCGTCGCAGCAGGTCGGGTCGCTGGCGTACTGGCAGGTGCCGCAACCGTCGACAACCACGCAGGCGTCGATCGTGCAGGGGACGCCGTCGTCGCAGTCGATCGCGGCGGTCGCCTCGGCGCACTTGCCCAGGGAGGGCTTGTAGACGCACTTGTCGCTGGCGTCGCAGAAGTCGTCGGTGGTGCAGTCGCCGTCATCGCAGTCGAGCGCGGTGTTGCAGCACTCCGCGTCCTCGACGTCGATGTGAACGCACTGGGTGGTCTCGTTGTCGCAGGTGTCGATGGTGCAAGCGTTGTCGTCGTCGCAATCCGCGACGTCATCGCAGCAACCGGGCTTGAAGTTGTCCTGTCCAAAGACGCAGCTGTGGTTCACGCAGGCTTTGGCCGTGCAGAACTTGCCGTCATCACACTCGCTGACGTCGTCACAGCACGTGGCGTCGGGCTTGCCGTAGACGCAGGTGAACGTGCCCGGTTGGCAGCTCTGCAACGTACAGAACTTGCCGTCGTCGCAGTCAGGGGTGTCCATGCAGCAGCCGGGCTGCCATTCGTGCAGGCACGAGCCCGTGTCGCCCTCCACGGCATCTGGAGCCAGCGCGCACAGGTCATCGGTGCAGAACTTGGCGTCGTCGCACTGTTCGTTGGCCGTGCAGCATTCCTCGACCTGCTGGTGGTAGCACTCCCAGTTCTCGCAGAAGTCGAAGGTGCAGGCCTCGCCGTCGACGCACTCGCCGACGGGCTTGGTGATGTCGCAGCAGATCGGCTTGTCGGGGTCGGCCTCGTGGCGGCACTGGGTCCAACCACCGGCTTGGGGCTGATCGCAGTAGTCGAGCGAACAGTAGTAGTCGTCGTCGCAGTCTGGGTTGCTCTGCGCGGAACAGCAGTCCGGCTTCGAGTTGTCGGGGCCGTAGCGGCACTCGTTGTCGACGCAGTCGCCGACCTTGCAGGTGTCGCCGGAGACGCACTCGGCCGCGGTGCAGCACGCGCCCTCGGGCTTGACGTGCTCGCACACGCCGTCGAGGACGTTGCAGGAGTCGATCGTGCAGCTGAGCGTGTCGTCACAAGGATCGCCCGCCGTCGAGCAGCACTCGGGGTTGGACTTCTTGTTGGAGCAGACGCCCTTCTCGCCGCTGAGGTCGCATTTGTCGGTGGTGCAGCTCTCTTCGTCGTCGCAGTCGAGGTCGCCCACGCAGGTCGAGCACTGCGCGTCGAGCGTGTTGGCCTCAAGGCACAGCTCGCCCGCCGAGCAGTCGAACTTTGAACCACAGCAGGTGCCGACGATGTTGTAGGTGCATTCGCCGTCGGTGCAGCCTTCCTGGGAACAGGCGTTGCCGTCGTCGCAGTCGCTCGGCACGGCGCACGGGGCGACCACCTTGACCTGAACCACGGCCCGCGCCTCGGCGTTGACCAGCTCGGTGCCACCATCATCGGCGAGGACGCAACCGAGCGTATGCACGCCCAGCGTCACGGCGACAAAGGTGTACGGCGAGGTCTTGCTCGAGCCAACCGCGACGCCATCGAGGTAGCAGTTCACCTTGCCGAGCGAGAAGCTGTCGACGGTGAACTCGAAGTCGATGTTGGCCGAGCCGCCCGATTCGATCGGGAACAAGGCCAAAGGACCCGGATTGCTGACACCCAGCGCTGGTGAACCAAGCGCGAAGGCTTCGACGCCGAACTCGGCATCGACGCCGGCGGCGTAGTCCGTCAACAGTCCTGGAGACGCTGCGTCGGGTTCTTGCTCTGCGCAGCTCGCTGCTACGAAGGCAAAGAGAACCAACGCAACGCGGAGCGCGCGAGTGAGGTGCTCGTTCCGCATACCCATCCTCCTAACGAACGAATGACCCGTTGGCCTTCCGGGCCATCGTTTCGACGCAGTGCAGGGGATCGCGGCGCCATTTCGAACCGACAACCAGTCCGCGTCTACCGTCTCAGGCGTGGGAACGACCGGGGAGGAGCGGCACATACCCTTGCCTCGACTCGGAACACTTTGATCACCAGCGTCATTGGGGGGGCGGACGCTGGTAGTCCTCAGACAGCAGACGGTAGCAAAGCAAGCACTGCAAGGCAAGCAGTTGTTCATTCATCGCTTGGGCCGGGGCGAGGGGCGCGCCGGCGCGAGAGCGGGCGGGAACGGGCCACCGTGGGGCAGCATGACGACGAGGCCCGCTTCGGCCGCAAATCGGGCTGCCAGCGCCGCGACTGAAAGCGGCGATCTCGCGCCGAGACAGGCAGCGACCGAGGTGAGATGGGCGTCGGGCAGCCCACACAACAGGAGGCCATCGCTTGCCGCCGCCGGCAGGTCGACGCCGAGTGCCAGCCCGTGGCGGGCAACCCCGATGGCGTGCCGCAGTCCAATGCTGGCGAGTTTGCCGGTCGGATGCCACAGGCCGATTCGGTCCTCTGCGCCGACGACCGAGGGGACGCCCAGCGCCGCGGCGGTTCGCTGGGCGGTGGCGAGCAGCTCGTCGACCAGAGCGGCGATCTGGGCGCGACCGCAGGGCACCGCGACGAAGACAACCAGCTGGCCTGGCAGATGAAGCGTCCCCAAGCCGCCGCGGTCGACCTCGAGGATGTCGATGCCGCGCGCGGCGCACAGGGCCACCGTGGCGGCGAGGGCGGCACGATCGGCGCCTTCGCGGGCACGCCGGCCGAGGGTGAAGACCGGCGCGGCGGGCTCGAAGAGCAGCACGGAGCCGCTGGCGCCGGCGGCAACCGCCGCGACCATCGCGGCGTTGCGGGCGGTGGCTTCAGCAAAGTCGAGCCGACCAGAGAAGGTGCAGGGCAGCCCGCTGAGCAGCCCAACGGCAGGCGCTGGCGTTCGCGCTTCTCCCGGTTCGTCAGGCGTAGGCGCATCGGGCTTGGGTGCCCGCGATTCATCGGGCTTCGGTGCCACGGCCGATCAACCGACCCGCAGCAACACCAACCAAGCGTACAGCACGGGGGCGGCGAAGAGGACGCCGTCGAGGCGATCGAGCACGCCACCGTGACCGGGAAGCAGGCGACCGCTGTCCTTGGTGTTGTGGGCGCGTTTGAAGAGCGACTCGGTGAGATCGCCGATCTGACCAACGAGGCCACACAAACCGCCGATCGCGAGCGCCTCGACGTGGCCCAGTGCCGGCAGGACGACCAATGCCGCGGCCCAGCCACCGAAGGTCGAGGCGACGAGGCCACCGATCGCGCCCTCGACGGTCTTCTTTGGGCTGACGGCGGCGAAGAGCTTGTGGCGGCCCAGGGTCCGGCCAGTGAAATACGCGCCAGTGTCGCCACAGAAGACCGCGACGAGCAGGAACATGACGGCGCCACGGCCAAACGTATAGCTGCCCAGGCCGATCCCAGCGGCGGCGGGTTGGGGAGCGCCAGCAGGGACGATCGGACCATCGAGTTGCCAGATCGCGACGAGGGTCGCGCACATCAGGCCGACGTAGCCGATCGCGAGCACGCTGCTGGTCGCCCGCTTGACGGCGACATCGAGATCGTCCGCGTCGAGCAGGCTCGCCGCGAGCAGCAGCACGGGGACCAGCGCGAAGATCGCCAGCAGGGTCGTTGCGTCGATTGCCGGCCAGACGGCGACGAGGGCGGCCCCGAAACAGCCGAGGAGGCGACCGAGGCGACCGTTCTCGGGCCACATCCGCAGCAGCTCGTCGGTGCCCAACCAGGCGATGAGACCAAAGAAGAGGAGCCCAGCCCATTGAGGCGAGAAGAGCACCAGCCAGATGACCAGCGGCGCGAGCACCAACCCCGTGACGACGCGCACCACCATTGTCTCAGTCCTCCGTCGCGGCGTCGCTATCGGCGCCAGGCAGCGCCGGTTCGTGGGGCCACGCTCGACCGCGCAGCAGTACCCACGCGGCCCAAGCGAAGAGGGGCACGCTGATCAGCTGTGATGTGCTGAGCAGGCCCCCGAGCCACGCGCCACGCTCGTCGGCGCGGATGAACTCGACGCTGAAGCGAAACACAGCATAGGAGCCGATGAAAAGGAAGAAATTCTCGCCTAGGAATCGAACGCCGCGGTGATGGCGGCGCCACAGCCAGAGGCATATGACCAGGGAGAAGATGGCCTCGTAGAGTTGGGTGGGGTGCACCGGCAGCGAGGCGGCCGCGGTCGCGGGGATCAGGTGGGCGTCGAGGTGGGCGTGCCACGCGGGCGACCAACGCGGAAATGCGATGCCGGGGGGGCTGGCGCAGGTGCCACCGAAGCAGCAGCCGGCGAGGTAGCAGCCCAGACGACCAAAGACCAGGCCAAGCGGAATGCCGAAACCAGCCAGATCGCCCATCGCCCACAGCGACATCCGCCGCCGGCGCACGAACCAGATTCCGACCGGAACGGCGAGCAGGAGGCCACCGTAATAGACGTAGCCGCCGTACCAGATCTTAGCGACACGCAGGCAGTCCTGGGCCTGGCGGCACAGGCCCGTCGAGGCTTCGCAGAGATCGCCGAGGCCGGCTTGCAGACACTGGGCGTCGTCGACACAGCGGCGGCCGCCGCCCAGGGCGAGGCCGGCGACCTGGGATGGGTCCGTGCACAGGTGTACGTAGTCCCAGAAGTGGCCATCGGCGAGCACGTGCAGGACGCGCGAGCCGACCAGACCGCAGACCATCATGAGGAGGCCCAGGTCGAGGATCGAGTTGCCGTCCATGCCGCGGCGCGCGCCCTCGCGGTGGGCGAGCAGGACGGCGAGGGTGAAGCCGAACATCAGCAAGCTGAAGTAGGCCGGCAGGGACGTGAAGCCGAGGTCAAAGGATGGGTGCACGGGGCCTCGTGTCGAGCGAACCAGCGAAGAGCGAAGAGCGAAGAGCGAAGAGCGAAGAGCGAAGAGCTGAAGAGCGATCCAGCGAAGAACTGCGCGACCACAGCGGACCACAGAGAGCGGCGAGGCGGCGACCGTCAGTCGGCGGTCTCGCCAGTCGCAGGACGATTGCGAATCAGCTCGACGACGATGAGGGCGACGCCGACGGTGATGCCGATGTCGGCGACATTGTAGACGGGCCAGCGCAGATCGCCGACGTAGTTCAAGACGAAGTCGATGACGACCCGAAAGCGAAGACGGTCGACCAGGTTGCCCAGCGCGCCGCCGAGCACAGCGCCCAGCGCCCAGGTGGCCAGGGGGCTGCCCATCCAGCCGGTCCAGATCGCCCACAGCATGGCGAGGGCGGCGATCGTCGAGACAAGCGAGAAGAAGATCAGTCGGAACGTGGGGTTGGCGTTGTGAAGGAAACTCCACGCGGCGCCGGGGTTTTCCGCGTAGACCAGCTTCATGAAGCCGGGGACCAGCTCGGCCTCGTGCAGCAGCAAGACCAGGGTCTCGTCGGCTGCGACGGGCTCGTCTGCGGCGCGCACGGGGGCCTCGGGCCGCCACAATTCGCCGTCGAGCATCCGAGCCGCGGTCGCGCGGTCGACGCCGAACGAGGTCATGACGGCGTGGCCGAGGTCGAACGCTCCTGCGGCCGGATCGATGCGCAGGCGGCGCGGTGCGGGCAGGCGGGTGCCGGCGAGGGCGAGCAACTGCAGGTGGGCGATCTCGTCGTCGATCGGTCGGTCGACAGCGAACGCCGGCGCAGGGCGGTAGCGCCAAACCAGGCGCGCAGCGACAGCGGCATCGACTGCGTCGCGGCTCAGGCCGCGTTCGGCCAGGCGCGCGGCCACGGTCGGAGCGGTGCCAGTGACGGCGATCGGGTGGCTGGGACTGGCGAGATGGTCGACGACGAGCTGCTTGGTCCACAGGTCCACGCCAGTCACGCAGAGCGCAAGCGCAAGAACCAGCCAACGGGTGCGCGGTGTGGGTGGCGACATCGGATCCGTCTTCGGCGGCTCGTGCCGTCGCGGAGAGAGGACCGCGCGGGAGGGCAACGTGAAGGCACGCAGAGGGTAGGTGGGCGGTTGGATCGCGTCAATCGAAGTAGCAGGGGCAAGCCGAGCCCCAGGATGGACGAGCCGGGGCACAGGCGAGCCGAGCCGAGGCGAGCCGGGGCGCAGGCGAGCCGAGCCGAGCCGGGCGCCGACGAAACAGAGCGGCTG
>CALGHC010000489.1 GCA_937915965.1 uncultured Myxococcales bacterium | reverse complement strand
TGCCCGTGCCGATCGTCGCCGCCGCGCGCGCGGCCATCGCCGTCGCCTTGCGCGACCCCGCGCACCACGAGCGCCTGTGGCGACATGTCGCGCGGGTCGCTGCACACCTGGGGGTCGAGGGGGACGCGCCGATCCTGCCGATCATCCTCGGCCCCGCCGAGCGCGCGCTCGCCGCCGCTGCCGCCCTGCACAACGAGGGCATCGACGTCGTCGCCATCCGCCCGCCTACCGTGCCCGAGGGGACCAGCCGCTTGCGCCTGACGGTCTCCGCCGCCCACAGCGAGGACGACATCACCCGCCTGATCACGGCCCTGCAGCTGGTGCGAGAGGCGTAGGCGCCGCGAAGGCGGCTGGCGCTGGTCAGGTCAAGCCGTCCGCGGCTTGCGCTGGTCAGGTCAAGCCATCGAGAAACTGGAAGAGCGCGTCGAGATAGGCGGCGTGGTTGGCCGCAAAGATGGTGTTGTGGTTGCCTTCTTCGAAGACGACCAGCCGCTTGCGCTCGCCGGCTGCCCAGTCGTGCAGACGTTGGCCGTGGTCGAGGTCGACGATGCCGTCGTCGCGGGTATGCAAGACCAAGGTGGGACCGGGCCACGCGGCAAGCTTGCGCCGATGGTCGAGCTGATCGCCGGCAGCGGCAGCCAGCTCCTGGGCCGAGGCGCCGATCTCGGCGGGAGTCACGCGCAGCAGGATCCGCTGCAGCGGGTCGGCGATACCGCTCTCGATCACCAGGCCAGCGAGGCCGGGCCGACGCGAGGCCACGTGCACGGCATAGATCGAGCCAACGGAGCGCCCAAAGACGACCACGCGCTCGTCGGCGACTCCCAGAGCGGCGAGGGTGCGCTCGGCGTCATCGAGCATGACCGCCAGGGCGGGCGCGCCGGTGCTCGAGCCATAGCCGCGGTACTCGGCGAGCAGCGAGTTGTAGCCGCGCGCGGCGAGCAGCTGCGGCCACCACGGCAGGTAGTCCGCGACGATCTCGCCGTTGCCGTGCCACTGCACCACCCAAGGCGCAGCCGCGTCGACCTCGTGGCGGTGGCAAGCGAGCACGGCGCCGTCAACGGCTACCGCGAAGGCCTCAAAAGCGGGTCCGGGCCGGGGGAAGAAATAGCGCTGAGCGATCAGTGGATGGTCGAGCAGGGTCACTGCGTTCCTCCTGCCGTCGCGTCAGCTTAGATCCCGCTGACCTTGGTCGGCACGTTGCGGTCCACCTTCTGGCCGTCGCCGATCTGACCGTAGTTGCCAACGCCCCAACAGTACACCGGACCGTTCTTCTGGATCATGCACGGCGTGTCCCAGAACGAACCCAGCGCACGCATCCACAGGCTGCTGCCGTAGATCTGCACGGTGGTCGAGTAGACGCCGGCGTTGGCGTTGTTGCCGATCTGCCCCTCGGCGCCACGTCCCCAACAGCGGGGATACTCGTTGCCGAACATCGCGCAGGTCGTGCGGCGGCCGGCGCCGAGGACCGCGCGGTTGTTCAGGCCGGTGGCCACCAGGAGGGGCACGTCGCTGCCGATCTTGTCGCCGGTGCCCAGCTGGCCGTCACCGTTGTGACCCCAACACCACAGCTCGTTGGCCGTCGTCTGCGCGCAGAAGTGCGCCTCGCCGGCGGTGACGGCTTTGACCGAGGCCTCAAGCTTGATGGTGACAGGCCCAGAGATTGTCCCGGAGATCGCGCCACCGCCAAGCTGGCCGTAGATGTTGCGCCCCCAGCAGCGGACGGTCCCGTCGGCGAGCAAGGCACAGTTGGCGTCGCCGCTTGTGGCGATCTGCACTGCGGACGCAATCCCTGGTGCCCACGTCACGGTGGAGACGTTACCGCCCAGCTTGCTGCCGTTGATCTGCCCATAGCCGCCCCAACCCCAGCAGCCGACACGTCCCGACTCGGCGAGCATGCACGCGTGATCGTTGCCCACGGTGACCGCGAGCGCCCCGGTGGTGCCGGCGCGCTTGGTCGGTGTGGGGTAGGCCACGCCGCCGGTGTCGGGATCGATCACCCAGGTTTGGTTGCGGCCCCAACACCAGATATCGCGGGTCCCGCCCGCGTCGCGAGCGACGGCGCAGGTGGTGAGGGTGGCACGACCGACCGAGAGGTCGACCGCGGTGCCCGGCAACAGCGTCTGAGTGGCCGTGAGCCGCTCGATCTGGGTCCCGTCGCCCACACTGCCCAGCGCGTTGTAGCCCCAGCAATAGACCTTGCCATTGCGCAGGGCGCAGCTGTGGTACTTGCCGCCGCTGACGACACCAGACGCGCCACCGCCACTCACACAGGCGCCGCTGCCGTTGCAGAGGAAGCCCCCACCACAGCTCACGCCGTAGGCGACGTTGCTCTGAACGCAGGCGGCGCCTTCGCCGCACGACGCGAACGTGCAGGGGTTGTCGTCGTCGCAGCTGTTGGCGCCGATGCATGCCCCGCCGCCGCAAACGTCGCCGGTCGTGCAAGCGCTGCCGTCGTCGCAGAGAACTCCCTCCTGGTCGGGCACATAGGTGCACAGCGCGGACTCGTTGCACGAGTCCTTGGTGCATGCATCGTCGTCGTTGCACGCCATCGCCGGGCCGACGCACTTGCCCTCCGCGTCACAGGCGTCGTCCACCGTACAGTTGAAGCCGTCGTTGCATGCTGCGCCCAGAGCGAGGGCCTCGTTCTTGCACACCTTGAGCTCGCAGGTGTCTGCCGTGCAGGGATCGGCATCGTCACACTGGCTGTCGAAGTTGCACGGCACCGTGCTGCCCGCGAGCGTGCGTTGCACCAGTTCCAGGTCGTCGAGGAACCAGCCCGCTCCGAGGTTCCCGGTCGTGTCGGCCTTGAAGTCGGCTTGCAAGGAGAATTTTCCCTTGCCGACGTATTGGGTGACGTCGATCTCGTGCTTGGCCCATTGCTTGATGTCGGCGGCGTCGGCGCCCTGATCCTGTAGCGTCAGCGTGATCCAGTAGCCGCCGATCCCTGCCCTGAGATAGCGCTCGTCGAGAGCCGCCTCGCTCGCCGGCGCGACCCCGAAATACGACGAGACGCGCGCGATGATCTTGCCGAGCAGCGGCGGGGTCGGCTGGTACTTGTTGCGCATTTTTGCAGTCATCAACACCGAGCTGCTGACCTGGTAGTCCGTGCCGTTGTTGACGTTGAGTGAACAATCCTTGGACTGGTAGCCCGGGTCGAGCGGCGTGGCATCGATCGCCCACTGGACGCCGTCGGCGGCACCGCTGATCGCCATCGTGTCGCTGTCGCAGTCGAAGGGATCGGTCCACACCACCTTGTCGACGCACAGGCCCTTGCCACCGACACACGCCCCCAGTTCGTCGCAGGTCGTGTCGGCCGTGCACCAGTCTCCGTCGTCGCAGGGGTCGCCCGAGGCGATGTCGCTGTAGGTGCACACCCCCTTGTCGCAGGCGTCCAAAGTGCACGCCTTGCCGTCACCGCACACGGGCGCCACCACGCAGCTGCCGTCGGCTCCGCACTGGCCCGGCTTGGTGCACGCGTCGCCGTCGTCGCACGCCGCGTGCTGGCCAAACTTCTCGCCGGCCTTGCATGTGCCACCCGAGCAGCCGCCCAGGCCGGTGCACGGATCACCATCGTCGCAGGCAGCTTCGTCCTCGATCGCGATCGACTTGCAGCCGCCGTCGGCCACACACGAGTCGACCGTGCAGCCGTTGCCGTCGTCGCAATCGCCGATCGGTGTCTTGAGGCAGTCGCCGATCTCCGCGCAGGTGGCCTGGCCAAAGTCAGTCACCCGCTTCACCGCGGGCGCGTCATTGCTGATGCCGACGATGCCGCCGCCGGCGAGGGCCATCCACTCGACGATGTGCTTGCCATAGCCGCGGTACCAGTGGTGGTCACCAGTCGCGTTACCGAAGCGATCGATCGTCACCAGGGTGGTCGCCCAACCGGTCGCTCCAAGGCGCGGCCCGGTGCGGCCGGCGACCAGGAGGCGATCTCCGTCGGCGCGGGGGCGGTACCAGATGGCCTCGGTGTCGGGAAACAGCTTGGAGGTAAAGCGGTCGTTGCCCTTGGTGTCGAGGGCACGCAGCATCAGATACGTCACGTTGGTGCCGGCGACAGTGGCGGGTAGGCCCGACGCGAAGACGGGCCCATGCGGGGTCCACGCCGCGCCGCCGAGCAGCTCCGTCTCTGTGCCCTCAATGGCGCGCTTGAACACCGCCTTGCCGGCGGCGTCGACGCGAACCGCCGCGAGGCGCCACTGGCCAAACTCGTTCTTGGAGCGCCCGCCGATAAAGACGCCGCTGTCCGTCACGCCGATCGCGTTCGCCGCTGCCTCGGTCTCAAAGGCGACCGGCATATCCGTCACCGCCTTGGTCGCGACGTCGAGGTCGCGCAAGAAGAAGACGTAGGCGCCAGTGGCGTCCTTGTCGCGCGCGATCATGTGCACCTTGGTGCCGTCCTTGTTCGTCACGGCGTCGACCGGCTCCGTAATCGCGGTGCCGAAGATCACGGACCATTTCTGTTTGGAGGCTGCGTCGTAGCGAGCGGCGCGGGCGGCGAACTTGTTGGTGCTCTTGGTCTTGAAGCGCTGGACCATGACGATGTCGTTGTCCGGCAGCGGCGCGATGCCTCCGTCGGTGAAGTTGGTCTCCTTGGTCTCGTCGCCCAAGTGCGCCTCGCGCACCTTGGTGCCAGCGCCGTTGATGACCGTCGCGCGGGTGCCGTGGTGGACGTAGACCGTCTTGCCACCTTGGAACTTCTTGGTCTGGTTGAAACCCGAAGCGACCAGGTTGCCATCGGCCGTGGCGGCGAGGTGGTCGTAGCGGCCGTTGCCGCCAAAGGTCTTGTCCCACGTCGCGACGCCCCAGCCGAGGCACTCGCCAGCGCCACACTGGCCCTCCAGGACGCAGGGAACCTCGCTGCCCTTGCAGGTGGTGCCATCGACCACGTCGTCGGCCGCACATTTGCCGGTGGCGGCGACGCAGGAGTCCGTGGTGCAGACGTTGCCATCGTCGCAGGCGATCGGCTCGGGGTAGACGCATACGCCGGCGCTGCAGGTGTCCAGCGGCGTGCACAAGCTGTCGTCAAAGCAGTCGGTCCAGAGCTTGTCGCGGCATGCGCCAGATTCCTCGCAGGTCGCGTTGCCGAAGTCGTCGGAGCGCCACATGCCGCAGGTGCTGTCGATGATGTGCACGCCGAACTGGCCGACCGGATACGCGGCGATGGCGGGCCCGCTCAGCCCGGTCGCCTTGCCCCAGACCACGAGGTTGCCGCCGCTGTGGTTGCCCATCCCGTCGACCACCCAGGCCGTCTGAACCGTCATGTACTCATGACCGTAGATGAGGCGGCCGTCGGGGAGCTTGGCGACGCGGTGGATGTCGGCCTTCGGCTGCGGGTAGCCATCGTAGGCAGCCCCTGGATGGGTCATGGCGCCCGGCGCGGCTTCGCCGGCGCCGTCGAATGCCTGGATGACGCCGTTGTGGAAGTGACGCTTGTTGTAGCTGCTGCCGCCCCAAGCGCGATGGGTACGGTATTGCCGGCCCGTCGCCGCGACGCCGCCGCCGGCGCCCTGGATGACGCTCTCGAAGATGACGGTGCCGAAGCCGTCGTCGGTCGTCACGTTGGAGTTCTTGGCGACCAGGGTGTTGTTGATCGTGACGGTGTGCTGCCACAGCAGCGCGCCGTCGGCGTCGAGCTTGCCGACCCACGCGGCGTTGGGACCGTTGCGCCCGACGAAGCCGAGCTTGCCGTCGGTGGTGGTGACCAGGTCGGTGATGCTGTCGTCGATCTCGGTACCGTGGGTCTTCTGCCAGATCAGGTTGTCGCTCTTGTCGAGGCGCACCAGCCAGCCCTCGGTGCCTGCCTTGGACGAGTGCAGCGCGCCGGCGGCGTACATGCCACCGTCGTCGATCATGATCAGCGTCTCGAAGGCGTCGTCGCCGGCGCCGCCAAAGTTGTGCTGCGAGATGATCAAGCCCTTGCTGTCGAGGTGGAGGACCATGCCGTCTTCACCGCCATCGGCGGTGTCGGCCACGCCGACGGCGACCAGCGTGGTCGCGCTGCTCAGGCCGACATCGGCGACGCGGCCCTGCAGATCGGTGAAGACGCGCTCCCACGCCTGCACGCCGTTGTAGGCGACCATCTTGACGGCGGGCCTCGGCGTGCCTTCCAGCGTCTCGTAGCCGCCGATCAGCCAACCGCCGTAGGTGTGAGGCACCGCGTTGGCGCAGACCATCTGGCCGTCGCCGGTCTCGGTCACGTGGAAGGGGTTCTTGGTCGCCCCAGCGCAGACCCCCGTCTGGCAGCTACCCGGCGTCTCGCAGCCGCCTCCCTGGTCACCGCAAGCCTTGCCCTCGTTGATCGGTGTGACCACGCAGCCGATCTTGCTGTCGCAAGCGGTCGAGGTGCACTCGCTGCCGTCGTCGCACGCAACTGGCTTGCCACCTTGGCAGATGGTCGCCTGGCAAAGCTCGCCAGAGGTGCATGCGTCGCCGTCGTCGCAGGCGATGTCGAGCGCAGCGTAGACGCAGCCCGAGGCGCTCTTGCACGAGTCCGCTGTGCACGGATTGCCGTCGTTGCAGGCGAGATCCTTACCGACGCAGACGCCGTTGCTGCACTTCGTCTCGACCTTGCACTTGTTTGGGTCGACGCAGACCGCGCCGGTCGCCAGGAACGAGGCGCTGCAGGTCTGCGCCTGCTCGTCACAGAGGTTGAGCGTGCAGGGGTTGCTGTCGGTGCAGGGCTTGTTCTTCCAGTACGAGCACGCGCCGTTGGTGCAGCGCTCGGCCCCCGTGCACCATTTGCCGTCTGTGCACGCCACCGTGTTCTTCTCGTGAACGCAGCCCTTGTCGGCCGAGCAGCTGTCGTTGGTGCACAGGTTGGCGTCGTCACACAGCTGTTTGACGTCGACCGGCTTGCCCGCGCAGGTGCCGGTCTCGCAGGTGTCGCCGCTGGTGCAGTAGTTGCTGTCGTCGCAAGCCTGGTCGTGCACCGCGTGGGTGCAGCCCGAGGCTGGGTCGCACGCGTCCTTGGTGCACTCGTCGCCGTCGTCGCACGAGATCGCGTCGGCCACGCACTTGATGCCCACGCAGATGCCGTCGGCGGTGCACGGGTTCTCGTCGTCGCACGATCCGGGCCGGGCGCTGTACTGGCAACCCTTGAGCGGGTGGCAGCTGTCGATGGTGCAAGGCGTGCCCTCGGCGCATGCCGCCTTCTCGCCCGTGCAGCCGCCTTTGACGCACACATCGTTTTGGGTGCACTTGTTGCCGTCGTCGCAGTCGATGTCGGTCACGCCAGCGTACTGGCAGCCCTTGTAGTCGTTGCAGCTGTCCTCGGTGCATGGGTCGTTGTCGTCGCATTCGACCACCGCACCGGTGGTGCAGGTGCCCTCGCCACACAGCGGCACGCCGGTGCAGAGGGTGCCGTTGCCGCACGGCTCCTTGTCGTGGATCGCCGTGTTCTTGCACTTGCCGTCGGCGGGATCGCACAGGTTCTGCAAGCAGAGGGTGTCGGCGCCCTGCTGACACTCGCTGACCGTCGCCGGATCGACCTGACACTTACCAACGAGGCTGCACACCAGCGAGCCGGTGCACAGGTTGCCATCTTCAAGCGCCTTGCAGTCCGCGTCCTTGGTACATTGGCAACCGTTGGCGCCGGCCTTGCACACGCCCTGCACGCACTTGT
>CALGHC010000488.1 GCA_937915965.1 uncultured Myxococcales bacterium | reverse complement strand
GACGAAGCTGCAGCCGCTCGCCGGGAAGCAGCCGTTCGACGTGCAGTCGTTGAGGTCATCGCAGAGCGTCGGCGGTCCCTTGCACGCCCGGGCGGCGTCGCAGACGTCCTTGTCGGTGCAGGCGTCACCGTCGTCGCACGCTGCGCCGGCGGCGAGCGGCTTGTGGGCGCCGCCCTCGGCCTGCCGCGGGACTCACGAACCTGATCGCTGAGATGCTCGCCAAGGACGTCCAGGCCCGGCCGCGCGACGCGGCCTGGGGCGGCCGGAAGAGGCCGGCGCGCCGGTGGATGAGGACGACGGCGAGGGCTAGCTGGTGAGGGCTAGCTTGGGCCGAGGCAGGCGGGCCTTCGGCGATGCGCCGCAACCCCCGGAAACAGCATGGACGACGGGGACATCGCTGTGTAGGCTGGAACTCGGCGTGGGTTCGCCAGCCGGTCGCTGGCGAACCACACCCCCATCAATCACCAGCAGCGCTGGCAGCCAGACCCCGGACGCAACCCCGTATGAACCAGACGACCCCGACCGCCACGGAGCTGCGCACCGCGCTGCAGCAGCGGATAGACGCCGAGCGGGCGGCCCTGCAGGCGTGGTGCGATCAAACCCGTCGCGTCCTGCCGGCTGCCGCCCGCGTCCTGCGCGAGCTGGGCGCGGGGCAGAGTTGGTTGTTCGGTTCACTGGCCTGGGGCGACGTCCACGCGCACTCGGATATCGACATCGCCGTTGCCGGTTTGCCGACCGGGCGCCGTGGCGAGGCCGAGATCGCGCTGGCGCGGCTGTTGGGACCGCGTCTGGAGCTGTTCTGGTGGGAGGACCTACCGGCCGATTTTGCCGCGCGCATTCGCGAGGATGGAGAGGGACTATGACCGCTGATGCCGTTCGCGCGCGTCTGTCGCGGTTGCTGCGCGAGGCGGGTATCGACCGCGCGGCGCTGTGTCGGCTGGCGGCCGAGCTCGCCGCCTTCGCTCCGGGGCTGGCAGCGGATCCGGCCGATCGGCCGCGCCAGGCTCTGCTCGCCGTCGACCTGCATGACTACTACACCGCGATCGAGACCCTGTTCGAGCGGGTCGCGCGCAGCATCGACGGCGACGTGCCGGCGGGTGCCGATTGGCATCGTGAACTGCTGGTGCAGATGGCCAGTGACATCCCAGGGGTGCGGGCCGCGTTGCTCGACGATGACCTGCACACCTGGCTCAGCGGCCTGCGCGCGTTCCGGCACTTCTTTCGCCACGCGTACGGCGTGACGTTGGCGAATGAGCGCCTGTTGCAGCAGGCCGACGAGCTCCAGGCGCGGCACCCGGTCTTGTTGACGCGGCTGGATGCGTTGCTGGCGCAGGTGGATGCGGCGCGCCGCGGCGGGTAGGGGAGGCGGCGAGCCGCGCCGCTTCACCCCCCGCTGCGCGCGCAGCGGAAGCCCTGGCGCGGCGATGTCGTCTCGGGATCCGCCGAATCGCGGGCCCCGCCGCGGATGCCGTCCTCGTCGTCGGTGTAGCCACCGCCGCCGATCACCCGCACCGTGCCGAGTTCGGGTCCGTTCGGGTTGAGGAGGGGCGCTGACTCGTAGTAGTCGGCAGCGTGCCAGCCGGCCACGGGTGTGGTTCACAATTCCGGGCCTGCAGCCGCGCCCGTGATCGGCAGCCGTTCGCGTCTCTCTTCTTGGGGGTCGGGGCTCGACCCCCAGCGGCAAGAAGCGTGGTTCTTGCCGCCTCCCCACTGCGTAGCGGCGTTCGCCGCCTGAGACCCGGGATTCGGAACCGCGCCCGCCGGCCACCCACTCGCGGACATTACCGGCCAGATCGTACAGGCCATCCGCCGACTTTCCGGGCAGGAACGGACTTGCCGGGCAGGAACGAGCCGACCGGCTTGGTCCCAAAGCCGCACTGCGGCCCAGGGCTGAAGTTGGCCGTGGCGCAGTCGGGTTCGGCTCCGCCCCACGGATACTTGCGGTGTCGGTTGACCTCGCGGTGCGCTGCAAGCAGATGCCGAACTGGCAGGTGCCGCCGGTGCAGGGCGTGCCGTCCTTGGCGGGCGAAAAGACGCAGCCGCCGCTTCACTCCGTCACCGTGAGCTTGCTCTTGACCCCGACCGCCACGCCAATGCAGACGCCGCCGCCACACGGCTTGGCGCCGCCGTAGGTCATCAGGCGACCGCGTAGCGACACCCGCCATTCACCGGGGGCGGTATCGATCGGCACGGTGATGGCGATTGGCACGGTCACCCACTCCTTGGGTTGGATAGTGAAATCGGTGCCCTCGGGGAAGCTTGCCACGGTCGATGGCAGGTAGTCAGAACCGGAGCTGTTCGAGGCCTGCGCCCGCATCATGACGTAGCGCATCAGGTCGTAGTTGGTCATCTTGAAGAGCTTGATGATCGTCTCGCCGGCCTTCGCCACCTTCGGGCTGTTGCCCAGCTCGCTGAAGCCGAACGGCGGCGTGCCGGTGGCGGTGTAGACGATCGCCGCCACTGGCTCTGGCCCCGTCACGTCGATGCCGTCGGTCGCCCAGAAGTTGAAGATCCGCTTGGTGTTGCCGTCGGCGGTCGCGGTCGCGTAGGCGAGGTGGCCGGTTTGCGTGTCGAAGGTGACGTTGGTGGGAAGGGGATCGTTCGGGTCGAGCTTGGCCTTGAGCCAGAAGAGCTCGTCGCCGTCGGGGTCGGTCGCGACCATGTCGAAGGCGATCGGGCTGCCGACGTGGGCGTACTGATCGGGCACGGCGGCGATGATCGGCGGCCGGTTGGTGTCGATGACCTCGACCTGGATCGCTTGCCACGCCGAAGAGAGCCCGCCGTCGCTTGCCCGCACCTTCAACTCGATCAGGGCCGAGGTAGCGGGGTGCAGCACCGTGTCGTAGGTCGTGGTGAGCGTCAGCTTGCCAGACTGCGGGTCAAGAGCCGCGCCATCGGGCAGATCCTTGGCCTCGAAGACGATCCCATCGCCCTCGTGGTCGGTGGCCGAGAGGGACAGCTCCAGGCTGTCGAGCTCGGCGATCTGCTGCCCGGCGATCGGCGCCAGCTCTGGCGCGCGGTTGGTGCTCAGCACGACGATCAGGATGTCCGTCCACGGCGAGGCCACCAGGCCGTCGGTCGCGCGGGCCTGCATCGTCACGAACTTCGGCAGACTCGAGCCGCTGATGAAGTCCAGGTCCGGCACGAAGGTGAAGACGCCCGTGTCGACGTTCAGGGTCGCGCCGACGGGCAGGCCGGTGGCTTCGTACGTCAGCGGGTCGCCGTCGGCGTCCGTCGCCGTCAGCGCCAGGCTCAGCGTCGCGCCCTCGGCGACGACGGCAGGTGACATCGGCGCGATGGTCGGGATGCCGCCGATGACGAGGGGCGCTGACAGCGCCGAGACCGGCGGCGCGTCGCCGTCGCTGACGGTGACGCGGCACTGCACGGTGTCGCCCTCACTGTGTTGGCCGCTGAGCGTCGCGGCGGCGGCGTCGATGGGCACGGCGTTGATCGTCCACGTGTAGCTCACCTCGACGGCGTCACTGTCGGCGTCGCTGACCCCGACCGCCGTGCAGCTCAGGGTCGTGCCGCGCAACGCGCCGGCCGGTCCCAGCGTCGCTGCCGCCAGCGTGGG
The DNA here is from genome assembly GCA_937915965.1 of uncultured Myxococcales bacterium. GTDB lineage: Bacteria > Myxococcota_A > UBA9042 > UBA9042 > UBA9042 > CALGHC01. Next base: position 1,304 of record CALGHC010000488.1, on the reverse strand, counting down.
CGGCGTGTTGGCGATGATCACGCCGGGCGAGGCGACGGCGATGTCGCTGAACCAGGCGTCGCTCAGTCGGGCCTCGCACCACACCGCGTCGCCCTTGCTGAACGCACCGGCGAGCGCGTCGGTCTTGGCGTCGACAAGCGCGCCGTTCACCCGCCACGCGAAGCCGACCGCGACGCCGTCCGGCGCCGCTGCCGGCGTGCACTTCAGGACGCTGTCGGCATAGCTCGGCGTCGGGCCGATGCCGACGCCAGCGATGGTCGGTGGCTGGTGGCACGCGCCGGCGAAGCACGCGCCCTCGCCGCAAGGCGTCGCGTCCACGGCCGGATTTGTCCCGCAACCATCCGACTTGTCGCAGAGATCGACGGTGCAAGGGTTCGCGTCGTCGCAGACGACCGCCGCACCCGGGGCGCATCCGCCCGAGGCGCACAGGTCCCCGGCCGTACACGCGTCGCCGTCGTCGCAAGGCAGGCCGTTGGCCGTGTGAGAGCAGCCCGCGTTGGCGTCGCAGGCGTCGAGCGTGCACAGATTGCCGTCGTCGCAGTCGAGGGGCCCGACGTCTTCACAAGCGCCTTGGGCGCAAGCCTGGACCGTGCAGACCGAGCCGTCCGCGTCGCAGCCCTGGCCGCCGTTGTTTGGCACGGCGGCGCACGCGCCGGTCTGCGGCTGGCAGGCGTCGGTCGTGCAGCTGTTGCCGTCGTCACAGACGGTCTGCGCGCCCGCGAGACAGACCGCGTCGGCGCAGGTGTCGCCGGGCGTGCAGGCGTCGCCATCGTCGCAGGCCGCGACGTTGGCGAGGTGGTCACAGCCAGTGGCCGGCGCGCAGACGTCGTCGGTGCAGGCGTTCTGGTCGTCGCAGTCGACGGTCGCGCCGGCAGCGCACGCGCCCTGCGCGCAGGTGTCGTCGCCGCTGCAGGCGTCGCCGTCGTCGCAAGCCAGCGCGTTTGGCTGCGCGGCGCAGCCCAGCGTCGGGTCGCAGGTGTCGTCGGTGCAGGGGTTGCCGTCGTCGCAGTCGCTGGCGTCGCCGGGCGCGCAGGCGCCGTCGGCGCATGCGTCGTTGGTCGTGCACGCGTCGCCATCGCTGCATGGCAGGCCGTGGTCGGCGTGCCAGCAGCCGGTTGCCGGCGCGCAGCCGTCGGAGGTGCATGGGTTGGCGTCGTCGCAGGCGTCGGCAGCGCCCGGTGTGCAGCTGGCGTCGGCGCAGGCGTCGTTGGTCGTGCAGGCGTTGTTGTCGGTGCACGGCGCGCTGTTGGCCGTCGCGACGCAGCCGGCGCTCGGGTCGCAGGCGTCGTCGGTGCATGGGTTGC
>CALGHC010000487.1 GCA_937915965.1 uncultured Myxococcales bacterium | reverse complement strand
CGCGCGTGCCCCCCCCTCGCACAATGCCCGCAGCCGATCCCGCCGCGCACGCTGCGCGGTGGCCCTCTTCATCCCTGGCCGGAGCCCCATGGCCGATCGCCTCAGCCGCACCGAGCGGATCGCTGCGCGCTACAGCCGGCTGGCGGCGCGCCGGCCGTTCCTGCTGCTCGCGCTGCTGCTCGGCATCGCGGTCGCCAGCGGCTGGTTCGGCAGCGGTTTGAAGATCCGCTCCAACCTCGAGGACCTCTTCCCCGAAGATACTCCGGCCGTGCGCGAGGCGCGGCGCGCTCGCGCGATCATGCCGAGCTCCAATCAGATGGTCGTCGTCTTTGGCAGCCCCGACCGCGACGCCAACCGCAAGCTTGCGAGCGATTTCTGCACGGGCGTCGAAGCGATGGAAGAGGTCGCGAGCGTCGAGTGCCGACGCGATGTCGAGTTCTTCCGCCGCAACGCGTCGCTTTTTATCGAGGAGAAGGAGCTGCTCGAGATCGAGGCGGATGTGCGCGAGTCGATCACGGAGGCGACGCGCAACCAGCTGATCGATGGCGCCCTCACCGAGGGTCTCGAAGACGACGACGGTGGCGACGCTGGCGACAACGACGAGTTCGAGGATGAGTTCGAGGACGAGTTTGCCGACGCCGAGATCGAGGTGGTCGAAGACCTACCCGGTCCGGCCATGCGCGCGGCTGCCATCGTGCCTGCCGTGCCCGTCGTGCCTGCCGTGCCCGTCGTGCCTGCGGCGCCCGTCGTGCCTGCGGCGACTCCCGGGGCCGCCGACGCTGCCGACGCTGCCGAACGAGCCGAAGCAGCCGAAGCAGCCGAAGCAGCCGAAGCAGCCGAAGCAGCCGAACCAGCCGGGCCCGTTGGCGACGGCGCCGATGACGGAGAGAGCGGCAGCGCCCGCGGCAAGGGCTCCCTGAAGCTGCCCTCCGACGACGAGGTCCTCGACCGATTTGGCGTCGACGCCGACCTGCGCGAGTGGGACGAGAGCCCCGACGGCACCGTCCTGGGCGTCAAGGTCTTCCCGAGGGTGCTGGCCGCCGATGTCGAGCGGTCGTCGGTCTTCGTCGACAAGGTGCGGGCTTTGCTGGAGCGCCTGCGACCGACCGCCTACCACGCAGAGATGAAGATCGCGGTGCGTGGCGACTACGCAGAGATGACGCAGGAGATCAGCCATATCCGCCACGGCCTCGCCGTAACGACCGGTCTGGCGTTGCTCGGAATCGCCCTCATCCAGTTCTGGGCCTTCCGTCGGCTGCGCGCGCTTGTCCTGCTCTTCGCCCCCCTCATCGTCGGCATCGCCCTCACAGTTGGGTTCGCTCGCGGCGCCGTCGGCTACCTCAACCTCATCACCGCCTTCATCTTTGGCATCCTCTTTGGCCTCGGCAACGACTTTGGCGTCTATACATTGACCCGCTACCGCGAGGTGCGCGCCCGCGGCCTCGCTCCCGCAGCCGCCATCGAAGAGGTCGTCCCACACCTGTGGCGCGCCCTGCGCACCGCCGCCCTGACCACCGCGGCCGGCTTCGGCGCCCTGACCCTGTTTGAGTTCCGCGGCTTCTCACAGTTCGGTCTGATCGCTGGCGTCGGCGTCCTGATGGCCCTCATGGCCACGACCGCCGTCTTCCCGCCGCTGGTGCTGGCCCTCCACCGCATCTGGCCCGAGCCGGACATCCGCCCCGACCAGGCCCGCGGCCTGCGCTGGATCGGCTGGTTCGCCCGACCGCGGGTGGCACGGGCAAGCCTCTTCGTCGCCGTCGCCTTCGCGATCGCCGGCGCCGTACTCGCGCAGGGCCTGGAGTTCAACACCGACTTCCGCCGACTGCGCACTCCCACGAAGACGTCCGACGAGAAGGCCACCGGCGAGGCGCGCCAGGAAAACGCCGAAGAGCGACTGGGGCATCGCTACGGCCGCGAGGCGGTCAAGAAGAACGTCTCGCCGATCCTCGTGGTCACTGACTCGATGGACGACGCCCGCGTCATCCACGATCAGCTGGACTCGTGGCGCGGTCAGCTCACGCGCTTGCACCATTTCGTGTCGATCCACACCTTCGTGCCACAGAATCAGGCGAAGCGCGCTGCCATCGCCAAGCGAATTCGCGAGCGGATCGACGCGAAGTACGATCTCCTCGATCCCGACGACCGTGCCGAGGCCGACCGCGCTCTCGGCATGCTCTCGCCGACGCCGTTCACGGCCGCAGACCTGCCCGATTTCGTCCGCAAGCGGTTCCTCGACGTCGACGGCGAGGTTGGCCGCTATCTGCTCCTCTACGCCAACGGCAACCTCGCCGACGCCCGGTCAGTGCGCGAGGTGGTCGACCAACTCGGCCACTTCGAGGTCAAGGGGCACGCGTATCGTTCAACCGCCGGCTACTTCATGCTCGCCGAGGCCGATGACGTCGTCCGCGAAGAGGGGCCGTGGGCTGTCCTCGCCGCCGCTCTCGCCGTGCTGATCGTCATTGGCCTGCACTACCGCAGCGTGCGACCGGTGCTCTACGCCTTTGTGCCCTTGGCGATCGCCTTCTCGATCTTCCTGGGGGTCGTTCAGCTCGCTGGTCTCGAGCTCAACCTCTTCTCGGTGACTGTCCTGCCGTCGATCTTCGGGATCGGTATCGACGGGACCGTCCACATCGTCCATCGGGCCTGGCGCTGGCAGGAGCGCGACCAGCTGGCCGAGGACCTGCGCCAGGTCGGCGGTGCGGCGTGGCTGGCGGTGATCACCACCGTCATCGGCTTT
>CALGHC010000486.1 GCA_937915965.1 uncultured Myxococcales bacterium | reverse complement strand
GATCCCTCTGGGCCGCTGCTGGTCGATTCGCAGCGTGGATTGGCTCACGACGCGGAGGCCATGGACATTCGCTCCCTGTACGGCGACTGGTTTCTCGATCCTCAGGCGCCGATGCGTCTTGTCCGCACGGGCGCCAACGGGCGGCAGTCGACCACAACCGCGTCCTTGCGGCCCGCGTCTCGCAAGGTGCTCGAAGGCGTTTCGCGGAACGGACTACCTGCAGATTTCGAGTTGGTAGCCGAAGCGTCGGCCGAAGAACTCGTCTGGGAGATCGAGCGTGACGGCAAGGTCGTCAGTCGGGCCATCGCACAACGCGTGGCGGCGCGCGGAATCGGCATCGAATTCGAAGTTCCTGCGGACCCGGCGGAAGCCGGAAAGGCAATCAGCTTCCTCGGTGCGACGCAAGTGCGTGCGTTGGGCAAGAAGCAGTTCGATGTGCTGTCGGACCTCAAGAGGGCGGGACGTGGCACGCCTGTGGTCGACGCCTTGCGCGTGATCGTCCCCGAGATCGAAGACGTCGAGATCCTCACGCACCGCGGCGCCAACACCATTGCTGCGATGATGCCATCCGGACGCGCTCTTCCCTTGGCCCTTCTTGGTGACGGCGCAGTGCGAACGATGAACATCCTCCTCGCCGTCGAGGCTGCGGCCGGTGGTCGACTCTGCGTCGATGAGATCGACAACGGGCTGCATCACTCTGTCCAACTGGCGGTGTGGAAGTCCGTCGCCCACCTCGCGCGTCTGCGTGGGGTCCAGGTCTTCGCCACCACCCACAGCTACGAGTGCATTCGTGCCGCCCACGCCGCGTTTGCCGACACACCGGCGGATCTCTGCTTGATCCGCCTGCAACGCTTCAAGGACGGCAAGGTCCACGCCATCCCGTTCCGACCTGAGCAGCTGGATGCCTCCTTGAGCATGAATGCCGAGGTGCGGTGATGCCAGGCCAGCCCCAGGGGAGAACCCCGGGAGACGCTCGAGAACGGCTCTTGTCCACGCCCATCACCAAGGAGGTGCAGCTCCTGGTCGAAGGCGGTGACGACGTCGCGTTCGTCAGCGCAGTCCTCGCCGGGCAGCCTCGTCAGGCCGCTCGCGTCCAAGTACACGCCTGTGGGGGCAAGCAGAGCATCAGGTCGATGCTCGACGCCCTCGCGACGCTGCTGCCTGATACGCCCGCGAGGAAGATCGTGGTCTTGCGCGATGCCGACGACGACGCCGCCACCGCCGAGCGAGAGTGCTTCAGCTACTTCCGCCAAGCCGGCTATCCCTGTCCGGGGCAGGCGGTCGACGACTGGCCCGAGGTGTCGGCCAACCTGGCCGGACTTGCGACCGGCTGGCTGCTGGTCCCGGGGCAGGGGCAGCCGGGGACTCTCGAAACGCTCATCTTGGCGGCGCTCGCCCAGGATGCTTGCATGGACCTGGCCACGGGCATGCTGACCGCTTGCTTGGGCGCCCGCGACAAGAACCCGGCCTGGCCCGGCAAACGGGCGAAGAAGCACGCGGTCACCGGGGTCGCGGCAGCCGAAAAGGCTAAGGTTCAAGCATTCCTTGCCGGTTTTGCCAGGAAGGGCTATCGCTTGCCCTCGTCGGCATTCGAAGAGGGCGTCCTGTCGCCCGACCATGCGGCGTTCGACGGTATTCGTCAGCAGCTCCTGGGGCTGTGACCTGGAGGCGCGTCGCCCGCAGCCTTGGAGGAGTCGGCATGGTGCGGTATCGGCCACCTGGCCGTTGGCAGCGCGCCGATGATGCCGAAACGGGCGCTCACGCAGATTTCGCGCCCGTTTGCGCAGCTTCTCTGCGCAATGTACCATCTGATTCGGTCTGACAAGTGCCCCTGGAGGTGCGCCAGTGCTCATCGAGTTCCGCGTCGAGAACCACCGGTCTGTGCGCGATGAGCAGGTCATCAGCCTGGAGGCTGGCCGCGTCGGCGATAGCGAAGACCCACGGCCGCGCGACGTCGCCACACGCGGCACGCGCTTGCTGCCGGCGGCCGCGCTGTACGGCGCGAACGCGAGCGGCAAGAGCAACCTGCTCGCGGCGCTCGGCTTCATGCGCGAGGCCGTCCTGCGCTCGCATCGGTCCTGGCCCCCCGACGGCGGCGTGCCACGAGACCCATTCGCCTGGGGAGCCAAGGCGACTGAGCCGTCTCTGTTCGAGGTGATGGTGCTGCTCGGCGAGGTGCGCTTTCGCTACGGCTTCGTGACCGACGGAACGTGCTTCGTCGAGGAGTGGCTGCACGCCTGGCCGCGGGGGCGCAAGCAGGTCTGGTTCGAGCGCGAACGCAAGGGAAGCGAAGACGTCTTCCGGTTTGGCGACAGCCTCCAAGGGGAGAACCGGCTGGTGCAGCAGGTGACCCGCCGTAACGCGCTCTTCTTCTCCGCCGCAGTTCAGCACCAGCATCCCCAATTCGCCGCGTTGTACCGGTGGTTCGTCACCATGCGCTTGGTCAATGTCGGCGCCCAGAGCCGACGCGTGGATGAGTTTCACTCGCTGCGGTGGCTGCAGCGGATCCTCGAGGTGGCGCCCGGGGCGACCACCCAGCTCGGCTTGTTCGCCGACGAGACAGCGCCGAACGCGGCCTTCGAGGCCTTCCGCGATCTCCTCACCGCGGCGGACGTCGGCATCGTCGACCTGCGACTCGAAGGCGACGGCGAAGAGCCGGTGCCGCCGCGTCCCAGCGGCTGGGGGCGCTCACATGTGCTCGTCCAGCACCGCAGCGCGTCGAACGAGGCATGGTTGCCCCTGGAGGAGGAGTCGGCGGGCACGCTGGCGCTGTTCCGGCTGGGACCGATGATCCTCGAGGCGCTCGCCCGCGGCAGTCTGCTCGTCGTCTGGACCCCGTCATCGCGCGGCTCCAGGCTCTGTCTG
>CALGHC010000485.1 GCA_937915965.1 uncultured Myxococcales bacterium | reverse complement strand
AGGGCGCTCACGGTCGGCGGAACCTGGCCGATATGGCCCAATCCGGCGTCGACCCGGGCTTGCAGCCCATCTCGATCCAGGTGCGGTACGGCGGCCTCGCGGACCACCTGACCGGTCGCGTCGTCGCTATCCGTCGCCGCACCAAAGGCGACGACCGCGTCGTACTGCTTGGGCGCGTGCATCAGCCAACGGACCACCCGTGTGGCGTCGCCCAGGGCGATCACGAGCGTCCCTGTGGCATCCGGATCCAGAGTGCCCGCGTGGCCGACGCGGCGCTCGCCAAAGCACCGACACAGCCGGTTGACGACATCACGCGAGGTCATTCCTGCGGGTTTGTCGATGCCGATGACGCCGTGAATCGCGGCGGCGCTCCGGCGGGCAGCGCTCATGCCTCTCTACCGCCACTGTCGCTCGTGGCTGCGCCCGGCGCCGCTGGCGACTTTGTCAGCGCGTCGTAGTCGGCGCCGCCGGATTCCCCCGAGTCGTCGCTGTTCCAGCCGTCGTTGATCGCTTCGTCGCCATCCACGGCGTCTCCGCCCTCGGCGGCGAGCACAGCCTGCACGCGCCGAGCCCGGACGTATTCCTGGTCGAAGCGGAACACCACCGTGGGGCGCTTGCGCAGGCCGTAAATGTCTTGGAGCGTTCGACCGACGAAGCTGGCGGCGCGATCGAGCATCTCTTGGTGACGGGGCGACGCGTCGTCCGAGCTGCGCAAGGCCCAGTCGACGCGCATATGGCCGAGATCGCCGGCGAGGTGGGCGGCGCTGACGTGCACATCGGCCGACAGCGGGCTCTTCAGCTCGAAGGCCAGCAGCCGTTCCACTTCGCCAACAAGCAGCAACTCGATCCGCTCGGAGCGGGTGAAGGCAGGGCGGCGTCGCATGTCGTTGGACCCTGTGCTCGTCGGCTATTCTGCGCTGACATCGGGTCGAGCCGAGCGCTCGATCTCGATCTTGCGCTTGGTCTGCTTGAGCTCGAAGAACTCCAGGCGGTCGTCGACCTTGATCTTGTGGAAGCCGGCCAGGCCGACACCGCACTCGTACGCGGTCGCCACTTCGGAGACGTCATCCTTGAAGCGCTTGAGAGAAGCGACGCGGCCCTCCCAGATCTTCTCAAGGTCAGTGCCCTCTTCCGGCTTGCGCTGGAGGCGGACGCTCGCGCTGCGCACAAGCTTGCCGTCGGTGACGTAGCAGCCAGCGATCATCCCGTGCTTGGACACGGAGAAGGTCGCGCGGACCTCGGCATGGCCGAGCACCACCTCTTCAATGATCGGCTCAAGCAAGCCTTCCATCTCAGCGATCACGTGGTCGATGGCTTCGTAGATCACCGAGAAGTAGTTGACCTCGACGTTCATGTCCTCGGCCAGGCGCTTCGCCTTTGCCTCGGGCTTGACGTTGAACGCGATGATCGTCGCCTTGGAAGCGGACGCCAGGTTGACGTCGTTCTCCGTTACACCGCCGACCTGCGCGTGGATGACCTTCACATGGATCTCGTCATGGACGAGCTCGGTGATCGCCGCCTTGAGGGCTTCGGCCGAACCGTGCACATCGGCCTTGATAATGACCGGGAACTCGGTCAGCTCGCCGGCCTCCATCTGCGCGAACATGCCGTCGATGCTCGTGGGCCGCAGCTGCTGGGCCATCTCCTTCTCGCGGTCCTTCTCGTGACGATGGCCAACGATCGCCTTGGCCGACTTCTCGTCGGGAGTGACGTAGAAGTCGTCGCCGGCGGCGGCCACGCCGTTGAAGCCCTGCACCTCGACCGGCGTTGCCGGTCCGGCGATCTTTATCGGCGCACCGGTGTCGTCTGTCATCGCGCGGATGCGCCCGTAGCAGGCGCCCGCGACAACGTAGTTGCCGACCTCTAGCGATCCGCTTTGGACCAGAAGCGTCGCGACTGGACCGCGACCGCGCTCCAAGCGCGCTTCGATGACGAGACCACGGGCGTCAGCGCTCGGTACCGCCGTCAACTCCATGAGCTCGGTCTGCAGCGCGAGCAACTCAAGGAGTTTGTCGACGCCCTCGCCGGACTTCGCGGAGATCTCCACAGAGGTGATATCGCCACCCCACTCCTCGACGACCAGGCCATGTTCGGCCAGCTCGCGGCGGACTCTCTCGATGTCTGCGTTGTGCTTGTCGATCTTGTTGATCGCGACGATCAGTGGCACCTGGGCCGCCTTGGCGTGGTTGATCGCCTCGATCGTCTGCGGCATGACGCCGTCGTCCGCCGCAACCACCAGGACGATGACGTCGGTCGCCTTGGCGCCACGGGCGCGCATGGCGGTGAACGCCTCGTGACCGGGCGTGTCGAGGAAGACCACCTTGCCGCGCTCTGGCACGTCGACCAGATAGGCACCGATGTGCTGGGTGATGCCGCCGGCCTCTCGGGCCGCGACCCGGCTGTGGCGGATCCGATCCAGCAGCGTCGTTTTGCCGTGGTCGACGTGACCCATGACGGTGACCACAGGCGCACGCGGCACGAACACCGCCTGTTCACCCTCAGGCACCTGCAGGAAGCCCTGCAGATCGAAGGCGACGTTCTCGATGGTGAACCCGAACTCGCCCGAGATCAGCTCCGCCGTCTCGAGATCCAGGGTGTG
>CALGHC010000484.1 GCA_937915965.1 uncultured Myxococcales bacterium | reverse complement strand
AAAGGGCGGCTCCGCCGCCCGCACGCAGTGGGGAAGCCCCAAGAACCACGCTTCTTGGGGCTGGGGGTCGAGCCCCGACCCCCAAAACAAAAGAAGCAGCGACCGCGCCGCGCGGTCAGTCCACTGAGCTCGTCACATGGTAGTCGGTCATTCCGGGCACCAAGACCTCCTCGGACACGCCCGGCGACGGCACGACGTCCCACACGCCGGCGCCGAATCCGGCCTGGGCGGCGTCCTTCCAGCGGAATCCCTCGTACAGATGCCAATGGAATCGCGCCCAGTGGTCCGCAGCCACGCCGCTTTGGACGGGAAGCGCCTTCTTGTAGGCGAAGGTCATCGAGAACTCGCCGCCAACCGTCTCGGTCGTCATGCCTGCTTGTGGCGGCATCGGCGGGTAGGTGTACGGCACAACCGTGTCGACGGCGCCGGTGATGTCCTGGAAGCGCAGCGTGCCATCCCCTGCTTTGAACGCCGCGCCGTCGATGCTGGTGTCCGACCAGGCGCGCAGGAAGGTGAACTTGCCCGGCAGCACCTGGCCAGCGTAGTGAAGCTGCCCGCTGACCGTGTAGCGCGACCAGTCGACCTTGACGCGCCCGTGGGTGTAGAGGCCCGACTCGATGGCGGTGTTGGCGCAGCTTCCCATCAGGTTGTCGCCGGCCATCTTGGCGACGACGGCCGCCGCGCCGTGATCGAAGCAGGGCTGTGGCGAGGCGTCATCGGCGGACTTGAGCAACACGTAGCGCGAAAGCGCGATCTCGAAATCGCTCGCGGTCTGCCCTTGCAGGCCATCGGTGAAGGTCTCGGTCGCGTAGTCACCCTTGAGGTAGATGGCGATGATGCCGCCCGCCGCGACGTCGCTCGGCGTGCCGGTGTCCCCACTCGCCGTTGCGTCATCCGCGATCGCGGCATCTTCGGCGACTTCGGCTGCGACTTCGCCAGCGTCGTCGCCGGAACCGACGTCAGCAACGGCGCCCGCGTCGCCTGCCCCCACGTCGGCAAGCTCCCCATCGGCGGCGCCGGTGTCCGCCTGCGGACCGACCGCGCCGGCGTCCGACGTCGCGTCACCGCCGCCGGCGGTCCCAGTGACCGGGTCCGCTCCGTCCGTTCCGCAGGAGATCAGCAAGAGCGGCACCGCGATCAGACTGAATCTACGTGTAGCTTGGAGCATGGCTTGACCTCGCCGAGTACTGATTCGTAGGAGCAGCCGATTCGTAGCGGCAGCCGATTCGCAACGGGAGCGCAGCGTTGCCCGTCATCCGAGCACCCGTCAACCGCCCGCTGGCCCTGGCGTGGCCACCGCGGCCGGGATAGCCTATCACCATCACCCGGTTGTGGAGACTGACGATGGTCCAAACGAACTGCCCACCCCGCCTCGTTGCCTGCTGCTTGATGCTCGCTCTGCCTTGGCTCGCGGCCTGTGGGGGCGAGGAACCCGCCGCGGAGCCCATCGGGCTCGTCGCCGGCGATCAGAGCAAGCTCGTCGTGCCGATCCCGACGCGCGCCAAGGACACGGCGACGGCAGGGAAGACATCTGCCCTGGTGAGGGCGCTGTACTTCCACCCAAGCGATCCCAACCTCTTCTTGTTTCGGGTCGAAGACGCACAGCAACCCGGCCTGCTGCTCAACTACGTCGGCAACATCGCGACCGGTGAGACGAACCGCTATTGCGAAGCGGCGCTACAGATCGTCCCCTTCGACCCGCTGAGCCTCGGCGGCGAGGTCGGAAGCTGGACGGTCAGCGGCGACGAGCTGCTGGTCATGCCGGTGCCGACGACCAACATCATGGGGGTCTTGCACTGTGCGAAGGACGGCGCGGTCCCGAACGAGACCGTGCCCTTCGCGACCCAGATCAAGATCAAACCGGCCGATGGCACCGGCGCGGTCGGGATCGGCGACGCGGACGGCATACTGGTCGAGAGCGGCGGCACGATCGTCCACCTCGGCTGGGATGCCCAGGTCAGCCCCAGGCCCGATTTCGGCGCGCAAGCGCGGCTGGTCAAGGGTGGCCTCGACGCTGACCCCTTTGTGGCCTACGCCATCGAGCTCGGCCCACAACTCATCGTCCGCAAGCTGCACGCCGGCAATGCGACCGCCACCGACATCGCCACGATCCCGCTACAGTGGGGCAGCGGCGCCAGCTCGATCGCCTCCGTGGTCGACGACGCGGCGGTCATCAACGGCCAGCTGTGGTCCTTCTCCGCCGGCAGCGCGCAGATGGTCGGCAAGGCGCCCGCCGACCTCGCCTACGAGTTGGCGCGCCTCGGTCTCGTGCGCCATCCGTCGGGCAAGGCGCTGGTGACGACAGCCTCGCTGGCCACCGGCCAGACCTACTACATCGACCTGGCGACCGGCGATTTTCGCCTGGGCAGCTTCGGCGGCGCCGGTCCCTACGCCTTCGATCTGCGCGAGTTTGGCGCGACGCACGTGCACCTTCACTACTATCCGGCAGAGAAGTGGTCCGCCAAGATCACCGCACCCGATGGCCCGGGTCTCGGCGGCGGCAAGATCGAGCTGCCACAGAAGGCGAGCGGCCTGGAATTCCACGCGACCCGCGACGGCTCGTGCTTCTGGTCCAACAGCGTCCTGGTCGGCCGCAGCCCGAATACCCTGCGCGGCATGATGACGACGACGACCCTGTGGGCGCCCTGCGACGACCCCGAAGCGGCGACGTACGTGCAAATCGACGAGAAGGCTTTCTCGCAGTTCGCCGTCAGCGGGTACTACGGTGAGCAAGTCAGGACGATGGCGGCGCCGCTCTTGAGCATCCAGGACGTCAGCGCGGACGGCCTGGCCTACAGCAGCAGCGCTTGGATTCTCACGGACGGCCAGGCACGCGGCCTTTGGCAGAAGGCGCACATGGTCTGGCAGCGCGACGACACGCTCGCGGGCCTGCTGGCGTACAAGCCCGATGGGTTTCATCTGATCAACTAGGAATCAGCAAGAGGTAGCAAATAATCAGGCTAGCCTGTTTTTTCGCATCCCTCGCGTCGATGCGACACGCCAAGCGCCGTCGGTCTACCGTGACACCACGAACCGAACACCCGATGAGAGTCAACGATGAACCGACCCGAGACCGCCGTCTACATCGCCACCACCGTGGACGGCTTCATCGCCCGCTCCGATGACCGCCTGGACTGGCTTGACCATGACACCGGCGGCGAAGACTACGGCTGGGAAGCATTCAGGCACAGCGTCGACGCCCTGGTCATCGGCCGCCGGACCTACGACCAGGTCGCGGGTTTCGGCATCGAGTGGCCGTACAAGGGCCTGGCCACTGTCGTGCGCAGCCGCACGCTCACCACCGAGGATCTGCCAGCCACGTTGCGCGACGAGGGGGTCGAGGTGTCGGCGTTGCCTGCCGGCGAGCTGCTGGCAGAGCTGGGGAAGCGGGGCCTGAAGCGGGCCTGGATAGACGGCGGCCAGGTCGTGCAGGCGTTCTTGGCCGCCGGCCTGGTCGACACGCTCACGGTGAGCCGAATTCCGATCCTGATCGGCGCAGGCGTCACGCTCTTCGGCGCCCTGCCCGGCGACGTGCACCTGACCCACGTGGAGACGCGCTCATTTGGCTCAGGTGTCGTTCAGACCACCTACGCGCCGCGCGCCACTGCGACCCGTTGAAGCACGGGCCTTCACCCACGCCGCCGCGTCGGAGATCGCCCGCCGTCCAGCGGGGCTGACGACGGCAAACGCCTGGAAGACGTGGACCATGTCCGGCCACACGTCGTGTTGCACGTCCACCCCAGCGTCGCGGGCGCGCCGCACCATGTCGGCGATCTGATCGCGCAGGATCTCGGCCTCCCCCGACTGAACCAGGAGCGGCGGCAAGCCGGTGTGGTCGGCATAGCGCGGCGACACCAAGGGCCCATCGAGGGACTCGCCGTCTGCATAAAGCCGACCGACCAGGCCCAGCAGGGTGGCACCGGGACCGAGGTAGTCCACGTCCGCGTTGGCGACAACCGAGGGGTCCTGCCCGGCCACGTCCACCCAAGGCGACATGAGGACGGCGCCCGCGGGCAACTGGCCCCCCTCGTCACGCACGCGCAGCATGGTAGCCAGCGCCAGACCACCACCCGCGGAGTCACCGCCGATGAACGCGTGCCGCGGGTCGTCCACTTGCGCCAGCAACCAGCGCCAGGCCTCCACCGCATCGTCCAGCGCCGCCGGGAACGGGTGTTCGGGAGCCAGGCGGTACTCGAGCCCCAGAACTCGCGCGTCGCAAGCCAGCGCCAGGCGCGCCATCAGCTCGCCGTGCGTATCGATGGAACAGGTGAAGTAGCCGCCACCGTGCAGATACAGAATCACCCGGTCGGGCGACGCGCCCTTCGCCACGACCCACACCGCAGCTCGCTCACCCACGCGCACAGCGGTTCGGTTCACCCTGCACAGCATCGGGCTGGGTGCAGCGACGGGTGGCGAGGTCGCCCGTCGGATCTCGTCGAGGTCCGCGGCCGGCAGGCGCTTGGGGTCCTTGTCGGCGATGCCAGGCGTCACGCGCGCGAGCGCCGTCGAGGCGATGTTCACCGCGATCTCGAAGAAAAGCCCCCAGGTCGGACGCCGGGGGCCGCGGACCAAGCGCCGCAAGATCACGCGGAGGGCGGCTAAGATGCTGGCGAAGATCAAGCCGAGCCTGGCCATGGCGTGGTGACCTCCCGCGGGCGCCGCCTCGGGCACCAAGGAGCCGCAGCCTGCCACATCCGCCGATTCTGTGAACCCTGCGCCGAAGCGCGCGCCGTGGTGCCTTATTCAAGGGTCAGTGAGTGCGTTGCTGCCGGCGATGCGGGGCGGAGTACGCCGCCGCGGTTGAGGCAGGCGGCCGTCGCCAGCGAGCAGGTGGACCCATTGGCGCTCTAGCCGTCACCAGGATCCGCCAGCACCGTCCACGCGCTCGCCACCGCCATCAGGCACAGAGCCAGCCACGTCAGCGCCGAGAGCCACCAGGCCTGCACCCTGTTCAGCGGCTGGGCAGCGCGCGCCAGGAGGTCGACCTTGCGGGTCTGCGCCTCGCCTCGCCAGGGCGAGCTGGGGAAGGCCGCCTCGAGGCTGGCCAGGAGCCGCTGCATCGGCAGCGCGGCGGCGGCCGGGCCCGCGTCGAGGTGGAAGGTGTCGTCGTCGCTCTGACCGGGGCCAATGTGCACGGTATGCGACCCGGCGGCCGCGCGAATCGTCGCGAACGCCTCGCTCGGTTCGATGCGCACGCCTTCGACGACGACGCCTGGGCCGGCTGCCCCGGCGGCGACGGCGTCCACCCAGCGTTCGAAACCAGCCGCGGACTCCGGACCGAGCGCCCCGGGCGGCGCGGCCATCGCGGTCGCTGGCGCAGCCGTGGCTGCGACCCAGACGATCAGGAAGCCACAACGAGCCAGAGCTGCCAGCCAAGCCGCTGCGGGGACCGGTGCGCGCTGCGTCATGGCCGCACCTCGCGCAGCCAACCTGGGGCAGTGAGCTCCCGCACGCCTTCGCAGGTCTGATCGACCCGAATCCTGAGCGCGATCTCGCCGGCCCCGTCGGACCTGCGCCAGACGACCGACCCGCGCCGGGCACTCGACAAGGTGCCGCCGTCGTCGCGCCGCGCCTCGACGACCATGCGCGGATCCTGGTGACCGA
>CALGHC010000483.1 GCA_937915965.1 uncultured Myxococcales bacterium | reverse complement strand
CCTCTGCCTCTGCCTCTGCCTCTGCCTCTGCCTCTGCCTCTGCCTCTGCCTCTGCGCGGCCGTGGCGCTTCGAGGCGCGCGTCGAGGTCCCCGGGCGCCAGGGGGTCGCTTGTCTCGCCGATGGCTATGTGACCAGCGGCAGCCGGCAGCTCGATCGCCTCTCGCGTGACGGCGCCGTGCGTGCCAGCAACGCTGATCCCTTTGTCGGCTGGCTGGCCGAGGGCAACCACCTCGGTGACATCGACGTCGTCGACGACGTGGTCTACGCGCCCGCTGAACGTTTCGCCGAGCTGCGCGGTCACGCCATGCACGTCGCCCGTTTCCGGGCCGACACCCTGGCTTTCATCGGCGCCCTGCCGCTCGATCCCGCCTCCGATCAGGAGGAGGTCTCCGGCGTCGCGGTCGACGCCGCCGCCGGCTGGTTCTGGCTGAGCGACTGGCGCCGCAGCGACCGCCTCTACCGCTACAACCTCGCCGACGGCAAGCTGATCGCCGTCCTCGTGCTCGACCCGCCGCTGAAGTGGATTCAAGGGGTCGCGATCGACGGCGACCAGCTCCTGGTCAGCGCCGACGATGGCGACGCGGAACGCGCCGAGCACGACCATGTCTGGCGCGTGAAGACGCCGCTGGCAGCGCGCAGCGAGGTCACGCCAGAGTTGGCGCTGACCCAGGTCGAGCGCACCGGCGAGATCGAGGGCCTGAGCCTGTGTGACGGCGGCTCGCGGTTGGTGGTCGACCACAACCGCGGCAAACGGATCCTCGATGGCCACTCGGTCGGATTGTATCCCGGCTATGAACGTGAGATCAGCGAGGTCTATGTGTACCGGCGGCCCGAGCGATAGGCTGCGTCGATTCCGGATCCGGTCGAGGAACTCGCGCCGCCGACTGCTGGGCTGCCGCAGCGAGCGCAATGGAGGTTGTCGTGGGCCAGGTTCTCCTCGTCGTGGTCGGACTCGTCTGGCTGGTGTTCCCGTTCCTGATCTATCAGCGCCTCACCTACATCCATCGCGAGCTGCACGAAGCGAACCAGCGCCTCCAGGTGCTCACCGAGCAGGGGCAGTACATCGCGACGTTGGGGAGTGAAGCCAGCGGGCGGCGCCCCAATTGAGCCCGAGTTGGTCACCAGGCCCCGACCTCAGAACTCCCCGCGCATACCCAGCGACGGGATGATCGGCATCCCCGTCTGGTAGGCCTTCTCCTTGCTGTCGAAGCTGTAGTTGATCCCCTCTGGATGCATGTAGTTGTACACATTCTGCACATCCAGGTAGACCCCCAGCATCCAGCGGTCGAAGACCCACTTCTTGTCGACGCGTACGTCCAGCTGGTGAAACGCTGGCAGCCGCTCGCAGTTGATGCAGCTCGACCGGACCCGCTGGTATCCGTCGGAGTTCTCGTTCCAGATGGCGGTCGCCACGCCCGTGTAGGGGTTGCCGCTGACCAGGCGGAAGCGCGCGCCGATCTCCCAGTTGGCGGGCAGCTTGTACGACCCCAGCGCCGTGAGGATGTGCGTCTGGTCCCACGCAAAGAGGGCCTCGGCCTCGCCCGGGTGGGCCTGGCGGGTGGCGCGCTGCAACGTGTAGGCGATCCAGCCAAAGAACCGGCCGACGGGCTCGTGGCGAATGAGCAGCTCGAGTCCATAGACGCGGCCCGTGCCTTCATTGACCCAGGGGACTGGCGGGAAGAAGCCGTCGGCGCCGACGACCAGGTCCCACATGCGCTTGTAGAAGACGGCGACGTCGACGGTGAAGCGACCGCCAAACTTCAGTTCGCTGCCCACGGTGATCTCGAACGACTTCTGCGGCACCAGGGCCGGGTTGCCAAAGCGCGGCTGCAGCTGGTCGGCGCCGGCGATCTGCGAGGTCAGCCCGGTCGCGCCCTTGACGGTCACGCGCTCGTCGAGCTGGTAGCGCACATTGAGGCGCGGCAGCACGCTCTCGCCGGCGCCGTCCTGGCGGAACAGATCGACGCGCAGGCCGGGCACGATCTCGAGACGGTCGGAGAGCTTTAAGACGCTGTCGAACCAGAATCCAGGAGCGAAGATGCCGCTGGTGTAGGTAAACACACCCTGCTGGGCGTCGGCCTCGGCGCCCTGTCCTTCGCTGGCCGCGAAGCTCGGTAGCACCACGTCGCCGTGGTAGGGCGTCCAATACAGGTCGGCACCCGCGCGCAGACGCACTGGTCCCTCGCCGATCTCGACGTCCTGGCGCAGGGTCAACTCGCCGATGTCTGCGTCGACGCGGAAGAAGTTCGAGATGCCGATGTTGACCGGCGCGTAGAGGGCCCCCAGAGTCGTGCGGGTCCGCCATCCCTTGCCTTGCCCGCGCAGCACGCCGATGAGGCCGTGAAAGACGATCGACGTCTCGAACTCGCCGTTCGCTTCGGGGAAGGTCGGCGGCGGCTTGTCGATGAGGATCTTCAGACCATCGTCGACCCCAAGGACCAGCAGCGTGGCGCTGAAGGTGCGGTTGAAGCGGTGGTCGAGCTTGAGCTGGTAGTCGTAGTAACGCGGCGCGAGCGTGAACGGCAGCACGCCGTCGGGGATGACCGCGGCCATGACCGCGTCGATGTACGAGCGCCTGCCGGCGATGGTGAGGTGGGTGTCGTCGCTCAGGGGCACCGAGAGGAAGGCGCCCGTGTGAAAGACGTTCGACTCGACGTAGCCGCGGATCCTTTCACCGTCTCGGGGCAAGGCGAGGCGGGCCTGCAGCAGCCCCCCCATCGCCCGGCCGTAGCGCACCGGCGCGCCGCCCGGGTGGAAGTCGATCGCCTCGAGGATGTCGGTGTTGATGACCGAGTAGATGCCCAGGAAGTGGTAGAGCAGGGGCACATGCACGCCCTCGATCATCGCCAGCGTGTCGCCCGGAGCGGAGCCGCGCACGATGATGTCGCCGCCGATGCCGGGCACGCGCGCGACACCGGGCAGGTTCTGGACCACCTTGAAGGCGTCGCCGTACACGCCTGGGATGCGCTGGATCTCCTGCGCTGACAGCGTCCGACGGGCCGTCTCGCCGGGTTCGGGCGGCGCGGTGGCGGTGGCGCGATAGATGACGTAGCTCAGCCGCTCGGCGCGCAGCTCGACGGCGGTCGTGCGGCCGGTGCGCACTGCCGCCGTGCTGACCGCGGTCTTGTATTCAGCGCTCTCGACAGAGACGACGTGGGTGCCCGTCGCCAGCAAGCCGAAGCGGAAGCGGCCGTCGGCGTCGGTGATCTCTTCGACGCCGAGATCGGTGACCTTGACGATCGCGCCAACGACCGGCCGACCCGTGCCGCGCTCGGTCACCCGGCCCGTCAGGCTGGAGAAACCCGTCGGCGCGGCGGCGAAGGCGCGCCTTGGATAGCGGCCGCGCGACGGCGCCGGGGCACGGCGTTCGAGCATCTGCTCGGGCACAAAGCGGTAGCGAAAGCGGATCCGAACGGGCACCGCCTTGCCAGCCGAGACCGCCGGCGAGAACGTCAACTTCAAGGCTGCCGACGAAGCAGCGGCGTCGAAGACGGGTCCGGCGGATTCGACGACCTTGGCGTCGCTGACCTTGCCGGCGGTATCGATATCGAGCTCAAGGAACACCGTGCCGCTGAGGCGCGCGTCGAGCAGCTCGGCGGGGTACGCGGCGGCCTCAAAGTGGATGAGCTTGGGCGCGATGAGTTTGGCTGCGATGAGCTTTGCCGCTCTGGCTGCGCTCGCACCGTCGGCATCTGGCGTGGCGGTCGCGGTCCTCGGCGCAGCCGCGATCGCGGTCAGAGCGCCACAAAAGGCGATGGCCACCGCTGTCCGCAGCTGGCCGCCCACGCGCATCTCAGTCCCCCTTCCCGGTCGAGCCGAAGCCGCCGTCGCCGCGCGCCGTGTCGTCGAGCTCGTCAGTCGCCACGAAGAGCGCCTGGACCACCGGCGCGATGACGAGCTGCGCGATCCGATCGCCACGGCCGATCGTGACAGGCGCATCGCCCAGCACGACCAGCAGCACGCGCACCTCGCCGCGGTAGTCGCTGTCGATCGTGCCCGGTGCGTTGGCGACCGTCAGGCCATGTCGCAGGGCCAGACCCGAACGTGGTCGGATCTGCCCCTCCCAACCGGGCGGGATCGCCAGGGCCAGACCCGTGGGGACCGACGCGCGCTGCATCGGCTGCAAGATGATGGGCGCCGGCAGCGCCGCCACCAGATCGCAGCCCGCCGCGCCATCGCTCATATATCGTGGCAGGGGCAGATCGGCGTCGCGTTCGGGCTCGAGTCGTCGGACCCGGATGGTGGGAGGCGTGGGTTGCAAGTCGAGGCTTCCTCCAATGCTGCCCGGGTGTATAAACCGGCAGCAGCGCGGCCGGCAAACCGCGCGGCCCGGGAGTTCCCAGATGCACACAGTTGACCTCAGCGCGCCCCTCGTTCTCGAAGATCTGATCGCGGTCGGCCGCGGTGAGGCCCGCGCCGTCCTCGGCGAGACGGGCCGGGCACGCATGGAGCGGGCACGCGCGCTGGTCGACGCCTCTCTCGCCCCCGACGGGCCGACGCGCTACGGCATCAACACGGGCTTCGGCGCCCTCGCCGAGGTGCGCATCCCGCTCGCTCAGGTCCGGGCGTTGCAGATCAACCTGATCCGTTCGCATCAGACCGGCGTGGGCGATCCGCTGCCGCGGGAGGTCGTGCGCATCATGACCCTGCTGCGCGCTCAGGTCCTCGCCCGTGGCCACTCGGGCGTGCGGCCGCTGATCGTCGACCGGCTGTGCGCGATGCTCGCGGCGGGCGTGCACCCCGTCATCCCCTCGCAAGGGTCGGTTGGCGCGTCGGGGGACCTCGCGCCGTTGGCCCACCTCGCCGCTGTCTTGGTTGGCGAGGGCCGGGCTGAGTTTGCCGGCGAGGTGCTACCCGGCGCCGAGGCGATGGCCCTCGCAGACATCGAACCCATCGAGCTGCACGCAAAGGAGGGGCTCTCGCTCATCAACGGAACCCAGGCGATGACCGCCATCGCCACCGTCGCCCTCGAGCGGGCCGAGCGGGCGATTCGTGCTGCTGACGTCGCCGGCGCGCTCTCGGTCGAGTCCCTGCTGGCGTCCGTGCGGCCCTTCGATGCGCGCATTCAGGCGCTGCGGCCCTACGAGGGCCAGGCGCGCGTCGCCGCCAATCTTCGCGCGATGACCGCCGACAGCGAGCTGGTCGCGTCGCACGCGGGCTGCGGCAAGGTTCAGGACGCCTACTCTCTGCGTTGCATGCCGCAGGTGCACGGCGCGGTGCGCGAGGCGTTTGCGCACGTGCGCGCGGTGTTGTCGGTCGAGATCAACGCGGTCACGGACAACCCGCTGATCCTGTCCGACGCCGATGGCGAGGTCAGTCCGACCAGCGAGATCGTCAGCGGCGGCAATTTCCACGGCCAGCCCGTCGCCATGGTCAGCGACTATGCCCGCATCGCCCTGACCTCGCTCGCTTCGATGGCCGAGCGCCGGGTCGAACAGATGCTCAACCCGCACCTCAACACCGGCCTGCCCGCCTTCCTCGCCCACGACTCCGGCCTGCACAGCGGGCTGATGATCGCCCAGGTCACCGCGGCCGCCCTGGTCAGCGAGTCCAAGCAGCTGTCGATGCCCGCCTCGGTCGACTCGATCCCGTCCAGCGCCAGCCGCGAGGACCACGTCAGCATGGGACCGATCGCCGCGCGGCGCTTCCTCGAAGTGGCGGCCAACGTCGAGCGTGTCGTCGCGATCGAGCTGCTGACGGCCTGTCAGGCGATCGACGCGCGCGGCAGCCTGCTGCCGGGCACGGGCTGTCGGGCGGCGTGGCGGCGGGTGCGCGATGACGTTGCCGCACTCGCAGAGGACCGACCGCTGTCGGACGACATCGAGGCGATCGCCGTGATCATCCGCACGGGTGCACTTGAGGCGGCGGTCCGCGAGGCGATTGGTGGCGGCGGCGACGGCCTCACAGCGGACTTCGGCGACGGCACGGTGTGAGCTGCGAGGGCTGGGTGAGCTGCGGGGGGCTGGGCGCGCGGCGTCACATCAGATAGCGGAAATAGTAGAAGAACCGACCGAGAAGCCGCCGGCCGAGCGGCTGGGCCAACCACTGCGCGCGGGTCAGCTCGACAAGGCTCGGCAACAGGCCGGCGAAGATCCCTTCGAGCTCGCCGACCGCGCTGCCGCCGACGCCGACGACGTTGGCTTCGAGGTTGTGGAAGCGAGAACGCGGGTCGAGGTTGGCCGAGCCGATCGTCCACCAGCCGTCGTCGACCAGCGCGCATTTGGCGTGGACCATGCGATCGTGTGACTCGAAGACCTGCACCCCGGCGGCCAGCAGCGAGTCGAGCAGGTGGCGGGTGGCGAGGTGCAGGGGCCAGACATCGGTGGCTCGTCCGGGCATCAAGAGGCGCACGTCGACCCCGCGTCGTGCCGCTCGCGCCAGATCGCGGCGAATGGCCGCGGACGGCAGGAAGTAGGCGTTGGCGATCCAGATCCGCCGCTCGGCCTGTTGGATGGCAGCCCGGTAGCGCCGTCGGATGTCGGAACGGCGCGGTCGACCCGCGCTGAACGCTGCCGTCGCCAGATCGCCGGGGCCCTGGGCGGCCGCAGTCTTGAGGCGAGGCAGCCGACCTGACAGGGCGAGGCCGTAGCCAGTGGTGCCTCGCTCAATGTGTCGCCAGGTCTGTCCGAAGGCGGCGATCACCTGCGCGACCAAGGGACCCTGAGCGCGGCAGCCGACGTCGAACCAGTCGGGCTCGTGGTCACCGTCGTCTTCGTCGCCGTCGCGGTCGCGGTCGCGGTCGCCGCCGCCGCCGCCGCTGCCGCCGCTG
>CALGHC010000482.1 GCA_937915965.1 uncultured Myxococcales bacterium | reverse complement strand
GGCAGCCTGCGCCGCCGCTCCTCGCGCCAGGCAACCACTTGCTGGCAACGAGACCGCGTCGAATGTCAGCGTCGCTGTCCCGCAGGTCACCAGGCCGAGCGCGTCGCCGAGGCCCTGGCGCGCGACCCCCTCGGCGTTCAGATCCACTGCAAAGATCAGGACCTCTTCGCCAGCCTTCGCGCCGACCACAGCGATGTCTGCGTGGCCAGCGAGCAGGACGTGTTCGATCCGACCCGACAGGCTCCAGGCGCCTGCGTCGTCTCTGGCGCTCGCGCCCTCATCCGCCAGGCAGGCGATCTGCCGGCCAGCCGCCAGGCCAGCGATCAGCGCCCGGTCGACGCCATCGCAACCCAGCAGCGCGGTGATGGCGCTACCGGCGTGGGTGACCAGCGCGGTCGCGAGTCCGGCGTCCGCAGCCGCTAGCTCTTCGATCGCGACCGCAAACGTCGGGGCGCCCAGCCCGGCACCACCCAGGCGCTCGGGGACCAAGAACCCCAGCAGGCCCAGGTCGGCGAGGGCAGCGATCGTCTCGGCTGGGAAGTGGTGGGTCTCGTCCCAGCGCGCCGCCGCCGGCTCGACCTGCTCAATGGCGAAGGCGTGCACAGCGTCGCGGATCATCCGTTCGTCGTCGTCGAGGTGGAATCTCATTGCGCCTCTGCCTCCATCCCTGGTTGTCGTCCGCGGGCGGGCCTCCCGTCGGGCCCCGCTGCTGCTGTCGTCGGGCTCGTTTGTCTCGACGCCGTGGCGGCTGCCGCGCCGTCGATCCGTCTGGCCAGCCCGACCATCGGCTCGTTCGTTCCGACGACCACCACCCCGGGGCGACCGTCGCCGCGCAGGTCGGCCGCCCAGGCCTCGGCCGTCGCCGCCGGCACGTCGGACTCGCTGGCGTCGATCACGACCACGTCGGCGTCCTCTTGGAGGGCCACCCTCCCCAGGGCCGCCGCGCTCGTTGGCCATCCAGTCCAGATCACCTCGTCGCCAGCGTCGCGCAGGACACGGGCCAGCTGCGCGCCGCGACCTGGTGCAGGGCCAGCGCACGCGACCAGCACGCGACGCCGTCGCGATCCGGTGAAGTCGTCGCTCACGTCGGGCCTTGTGCGCGGATCAGCTCGCGCGCGATGACGATGCGTTGCACCTGGCTGGTGCCTTCGTAGATGCGGGTCACGCGCACGTCGCGCAGCCGCCGGCTGACTGGGTCGTCTGCGGCGAGTGCCGCCGGCCCCAGCACCTCGACGGCCTTGCGGCAGACCTCGTCGGCCGCTTCGGACGCCATCACCTTGGCCATCGCCGCCTCGCGGCTCATCCGCCTGCCAGTATCCTTCAGCCAGGCCGCGCGCAGCGTCAGCCACCACGCCGCCTCGAGCGACGTCGCCATCTCGGCGATGCGGAAGTCCTGCATCTGGCTGATCCCCGCCGCCCGGTCGACCGATCGCCGTTCGTGGTCGAGGCGTTGGACCACCGACCGCAGGGCCGCGTGGCCAATGCCGACCGCCTGCGCGCCGATGCTGCAGCGGCCACCGTCCAGGGCCGTCATCGCGATGCGGAAGCCCAGCCCTTCGTCGCCCAGGACATCGCACGCCGGCACGGCGACGTTGTCGAGAGTGAGCGACACGGTGGTCGAGCCGCGCAGGCCCAGCTTGGCCTCCTGGCGTCCGACCTGGAACCCCGCGGCGCGGGGATCGACCAAGAAGGTGGTGATCCCGTGGGCGCCGGCGCTCGGGTCGGTCTTGGCCATCAGCAAGACGACACCCGCGACGTCGCCTGAGGTGATCCACATCTTGGTACCGCTGAGGCGGTAGCTACCGTCGACCTGACGGACCGCACGCGTCGACAGGGCGGCTGCGTCCGACCCGGCGTCTGCCTCGCTGAGCGCGAACGAAGCGGCCAGGAAGCGACCCGAGGTGATCTCCGGCAGCCAGCGGTCCTTCTGATCGTCGTCGCCGAATCGGTCGATCATCTCAGCGACCATGTTGGTCACAGCCACCGCCACCGCCGTCGACGCGCAGACCTCGGCGATCTCGCGCAGCGCGAGGACCCAGGCCACCGTCGAACCACCCAGGCCGCCTCGCGCCGGCGCGAGCTTCAGGCCCAGCAGGCCTCGCTCACCCATCTCGGGCATCCGCTCGGTCGGGAAGGCCCCGTGCGCGTGGCTGTCGGCGTGCGCCGCGAGGATCTCGGCTGCGTAGCTGCGCGCGATGTCGCGGATACGCAGCTCGTCGGCGCTGGGATGAAAGTCCATGACGCTCCTTCCAATCGCTACAGACAATCGCTACAGACAAACGCTACAGACAAACGCTACAGACGGTCGGCGCCGCGGGCGATCTCGATCTGTACCGCTCGGGCGACGACCAGCCGCTGGATCTCGCTGGTCCCTTCGTAGATTTCGGTGATTCGCGCGTCGCGCATGTGGCGCTCAGCGTTGTATTCCTTCACGTAGCCGTAGCCGCCGTGAATCTGCAGGCCCTTGTGGCAGACCCGCGCAGACATCTCCGACGCGTACAGCTTCGCCATCGCAGAGAGCTTGCTGTACGACTCGCCGGCCTCCTTGGCCGCGGCGGCCCGCCAGATCAGCAGCCGGGCCGCGTCGATCTCGGTCGCCATGTCGGCGAGCATCTCCTGGATGGCGCCGAAATCGCCGATCGCCTTGCCAAAGGCGACTCGCTCGCGGCTGTACTGCAGGGCCTCCTCGAAAGCCTGCCGGGCGATCCCGAGGGCTTGGGCGGCGATGCCGATGCGCCCGCCATCCAGGGTCGACATCGCGACCTTGAAGCCGTCGCCCTCGGCGCCGAGGCGGTTGGCGACCGGCACGCGCAGATCTTCAAAGACCAGCGAGGTCGTCGACGTGCCCTTGATGCCGAGCTTGTCCTCTACCTTGCCGACGCCATAGGGGGTCTCGAGGGCGTCGACGACAAAGGCCGAGATGCCCTTGTGGCGCTCGCTGGGGTCGCTGTGGGCGATGAGGACGCAGACATCCGCCTCGCGGCCGTTGGTGATCCAGTTCTTGGTGCCGTTGATGACGTAGTCGTCGCCGTCGCGAATCGCCGTCATGCGCATGCCGGCTGCGTCGGACCCCGATCCTGGTTCCGAGAGGGCAAAGCAGCCCAGCCGGCGGCCCTGGGCAAGCGGGACCAGCCACTTCTTGCGCTGGGCGTCATCGCCGTATCGCAGGATCGGGTCGCAGACCAAAGAGTTGTTGACGCTCATGATCACGCCGGTCGAGGCGCAGCCGGCGCTGATCTCCTCCATCGCGATCGCGTAGCTCAGCACGTCGAGCCCGGCGCCACCCCAGCGATCCGGTACCGCCATACCCAGGAAGCCGAGCTCGGCTAGCTTGGCGATGGCCGCCTTGGGGAATGTGCCGCTCTTGTCCGTCGCCGCGGCGGTGGGCAGCAGCTCGTTGCGGGCGAAATCCCGCGCCGTATCCAGGACCATCTGCTGCTCTTCACTGAGCTGGAAATCCATGGCGTTCTCGCTGGTTGTGCCGGGGCCTGCTTTGGAGCTCCGGCGTGGGCATGTTTGGGTGGCCTGCTTTAGGGGCCTACTTTGGGGCCAACTTTGGGGCCGTCGCGTGCTGCCGTTGGGGCCGCCGCGCCCTTTGCGGCGCGCGCGGCAGGATAGCGTCAACGACGCCGGGCGTCAGCCGCGCACGGGCAGCGGGCTGTCGGGCTTCAAGGTCAGGACCGCACACCGGGCTTTGCGCACGACCTCCTCGGTGGTCGAACCCAGAAACGCGCGGGCCAGTCCACGTCGGCCGTGGGTACTCATGACGATCATACGCGCGTCGAGTGCATCGGCCGCCTGGACGATCGCCTCTGACGGCCGCCCCGAGCGCAGGACCACACGGCTCGGCCGCGCGACGCCCTCGAGTCCGGCGAGGAAGCGCTCAAGCTCCCTGCGCAGGCTGGTCAGTCGTTCCTTCTCGTGGACCAGGCCGTCCCAGACGAGCTCGGCCTGGGCCGTGTCGATCGCTGCAGCGGGCGGGGTCGGCACCGTCGGCGTGGCGCGTACGTGGACCACCGTCACGTCGCAGCCCAGGTGGCCGGCGAGGCTCCACGCGACCGCGAGGGCCTTGCGCGAACCGGCGCTGAAATCGATCGCTACCAGCAGGGTGTTCATCGGCGAGGTCCTGGTGGGTGTCGTCTTCTCTTGATCAGGCCGCGCAGATCAGGTTAGTCCGCGCGGGCTGTCTTGGGTCGGCGCTTGTCGCCCGTTCGGGCTCTACTCCTCGACCCCGCCCAGCGGCTCCGCGGTCGGCCCGGCGACCGGCGCTGGCCAGCCCAGGAAGCGCGGCACGTAGGGGGCCTCCGCGGCGAACTGGTCCTCAGTGATGATGCTGTTCTCGCGCATCTTGCTCATGATCGCGGCCATGCGCTCCTGCCACCACGCGGTCCACTTCTTCTCGACGAAGCGAGCGTGGCCACACTTGGGGCAGGGTTTGTTGGCGGCGAGGAAGGCTGCCTCAAGTGGCGTGAGGTCGATCGCCCGCTTGCCGAAGTAGGCCTGCGCGGCGCGCTCGATGCCGTAGAGCTGCGGGCCGAACTCGATGCTGTTGATGTACAGCTCGAGGATGCGGTCCTTGCGGGCCTGCGCGACCTCGGCGCGCCGCTCGTCGTCGGCCTCAGGCGGCGGGTCAGCGAGGATGGCGCGCTCGATCTGCCAGACGATGAGCAGCTCTTCGAACTTGCGCGACAGGTTCTTCTCTCGCGTCAGATACAGGTTCTTGACGAGCTGCTGCGTGATCGTCGAGCCACCGTAGACAAAGCGGCCATAGGCCAGATCCATCATGATCGCACGCTTGAGCAGGCCCTCGCGGATGCCGCGGTGCTTGTAGAAGGCTCCGTCTTCAGTGGCGATCATCGCGTAGGGCAGGTGAGCCGGCATGCTCGCGAGCGGCGCCCAGAACTCGGTCTTCGGGCCGATGAGGACCTCGTCGAGGATCGTGCCGCTCTCGTTGACCGGTCGCTCGAAGCGCCGGGCGAGCTCGGTCACGTCGACGCCGAAATCGGTGACTTTGCAGTCTGCGTCGTCGAGGGCGAGGTCCAGCTTCGACTTGTAGGGGTCGCCCAGCGGCACCGAGAGGTCGACATGCCAGGCGATCTCGCCCTCTGCGGAGATCCGCTCGATGGTCGGCAGCATGCTCGCGGGCATCGCCGCGGCCACCTGGGCGCAGTCCTGTCGCGGCATCTCGACGCGCGTGTGCAAGGTCGGCCGGTGACCCAGGTCGAGGGCCTCGAGGGTGATCGCGAGTCTTGCCTCGGCGATCTGCAAGCTCGGCACGTGCAGCCGAATCGCGTCGCTCGGCCCGTCGGCTTCGAAGGTGAAGTCGGCGCGCGAGCTGAAGTCGTCAATGGGCCGCGGCGCGAGGCGCCACCAGTCCAGACCAATGTGGCGCATCGTCAACGAGCCGCTCGCCTCGAAGCGGCGTCGGTCCACCGGCGCGGCGACCGCCGGCTTGCGCTTGCCCTTGCGGCGCCGCTTGGCAGAGGCGCGCCCCTTCGCCTTGGCAGTGCCGGCCGCGTCGTCGTCGCTGCGGTCGCCGACCGCCTTGGCACTCGAGGCGCCGCTGTTCTGTTCTGCGTCGCCGTCGCCGTCGCCGTCGCCGTCGCCGTCGCCGTCACTGTCGCCCTCGGCAGGCAGCGCAATGCCAGGGAACCGAAGCTCGACCTCGGCCTTGAGCTCGGAGTCGTCGCGCACGCTGATCGCCGACCCGAGGACCTGAAGCAGTTGGGCGTAGCGGCCGCCGGCGACCTCAAACCTGGCCTTCTCCGGCCGGTCGCCGGTCGCGACCAGATCGAGGCTCGCGGTTCCCCACTCGTGATCCGTATCCCATGGGTTCGCGGAGAGCAGCAGCCCGCGGCTGCCGTCGCTCAACCGCGCCGTCAACTCGAGCTTGAAGTCTCGGATGCCGCCAAACGGCGCCTCGCTTGCCGGTAGGCGCAGGTCGAGCCCGCCGCCCTCGACGTCGACCTTCAGACGCGGCAGGCGCGCGGCGGTCGCCAGCCCCGCTGCCAGCCGGTCCCCGACCGACAGGAGGCGACCAAACGCAGTTCGCAGGGGTTCGATCCATTTGCGGGTCGCCGCCTCGCGGCTCGATGGCCGTCTTCGCTTCTTCTTCTTGGAGCCGGCGACGGCCTCGGGGGGTAGCTCCGGATCGACCTCGTCGCCATCGTCCTCGCTACCGGCCCGGGCCTCGCTGCGGGCGCGGTCGACTGCAGCAAAGATCGCCATGCCGCCCGGCAGCCGCGCGAGGACTGTCTCGCGCCAGCTCAACTCGACGCGTGGACCGACCAGGCGCACCGACGTCAGCGCCTCGAGTGGCGCCGTGCCCGGAAGCCGGTCGGTCTCGACGATGAGGCGCTCCAGCGTGGCGCGACCAAAGCCCGCCGGCAGGGGCACCTCGACCCCGTCGAGGCGCAGCACCAGGCTCGGCTGGTCACTCTCGAAGCCGCGCAAGCCAAGCGTGAGATGCTTCGCCTTGCCCTTGAGGCGGTCCGCATCCGTGCCGTCGGGTGGGTCCTGCGGTTGCTTGACACCCTGTGCTTCGTTTGTGCCTTCCACCTGCTTCGCGCCTCGCGCTCGCTTCGCGCCCTTCGCGCCCTTCGCCGCCTTCGCGTCCTTCGCGCCCTTCGCCGCCTTCGCGTCCTTCGCGTCCTTCGTCGCCTTCTCGCTCTTGGCCTCTGACGCGCTCTTTACCGTCTTCGCCGTCGTCAGGCCGAGGGCCTCAAGGGGCAGGTCGAAGGAGATGCCCTCGGCGCGCGCGCCGATGAG
>CALGHC010000481.1 GCA_937915965.1 uncultured Myxococcales bacterium | reverse complement strand
CTTGATCTCGTTGCCGCTGCGCAGCAGGTCCCGAGCCGCCTCGACGTGGTCGCGATCGATGATGCCGGGATACTTGGTCCACGACTCGAGCGGGTCGATCGATGGGTAGCGGCGCGCCTCGGAACGCGCCCGGCTCAGACCGTGGAAGGCGCCGACCACCTTCAGCGTGCCTTGGGTGACCGGCTCTTCGAAGTTGCCGCCAGCGGGCGACACCGTACCACCCACGGTGACGGACGCGTGGCGGCCGTCGCGCAGCTCGATGATGCCAGCGCGCTCGTAGAAGGACGCGATCCGGCTCTCGAGATAGGCCGGGAAGGCCTCCT
This sequence comes from uncultured Myxococcales bacterium, assembly GCA_937915965.1. Classification (GTDB taxonomy): domain Bacteria; phylum Myxococcota_A; class UBA9042; order UBA9042; family UBA9042; genus CALGHC01. Next base: position 3,328 of record CALGHC010000481.1, on the reverse strand, counting down.
CGCCGGGGATCTCCTCAAGACGTCCCGACACCTCGCGCATGGCCTGCGCCCAGCGGCTCGTCGAATCGGCGAGCAGCAATACGTTCAGACCCATCTGGCGGTAGTACTCCGCCATCGTCATCGCGGTGTAGACGGACGCCTCGCGCGCCGCCACCGGCATCGCCGACGTGTTGCAGATCATGATCGTCCGCTCCATCAGCGAGCGCCCAGTCCGCGGGTCGGTCAGCTCAGGGAACTCGCGGATCGTCTCGACAACCTCGCCGGCGCGCTCGCCGCACGCCGCGATGATGACGACGTCGACCTCGGCGTTGCGGCTGGTGATCTGCTGCATGACCGTCTTGCCGGCGCCGAAGGGACCGGGGATGCAGTACGTGCCGCCCTTGGTGATCGGGAAGAGGGTGTCGACGATGCGGACCTGCGTGACCAGGGGCTCCGTCGGCAGCAATCGCCTCTCTGCGATGCACAGCGGCACCTTGACCGGCCACTCCTGCTGCATCGTCACCTGGGTCCGCTCGTCGGCGTCATTGACCAGCGTGGCGAGCGTCTCGGTGACCGTGTACGCGCCTGCGGCGACGATGGACTCGACCTTCCAGCCGCCCCGCAGCCCGAAGGGCGCCATGATGCTGTGCTCGAAGATGCCCTCAGGGACGCTGCCGAGCTTGTCGGCGCCGCGAATGGCTGCGCCCGCCTCGACGCTCGGCGTGAACTCCCATTTGCGCTCGGTGTCGAGCCCGTGGATGTACTGGCCGGCCAACAGAAAGTAGCCGACCTTCTCGGCGATGCGCTCCAGCGGGTTCTGCAGGCCGTCGTAGATCTGGCCGAGCAGGCCGGGCCCCAGGGTGATCGAGAGCATCGAGTCACGAAGCTCGATCTTGTCGCCGACCTTCAGGCCACGCGTCTCCTCGAAGACCTGCAGATCCGCGAGGCGGCCGCGCACGCGGATCACCTCGGAGAGCAGGCGGGCGCCATCCTCGCGGATGCAGTAGCCCACGGAGTTCTGGACGACGCGCTCGTCCGCATCCATCACAACCATGTTGCCGAAAACGGCGACGATTCTTCCGCTCATAGTTGAAGTCCTTCTTGTCCTTGGCGGTTCGCCATCTGGCCTTCGCGGGCTGGCCCCGGCGTCCAACCTGCGGGGTCTGCGCCCTCGCTCGTCTGGCGCAGTCGCCACGCTCGCGTGATCCACAACAGGCGCAGCGCGTAGGCGACGAGCTCGTCGTCCGCGAAGCTGTAGCTCGGGTCCCGCTCGTCCAGCCACGCGAGGCGCGCGTGGTCGAGGACCTGCAGGCCGGCCAGCGGATCTGGCGCCGCTGCCCATTGAGCGACGATGGCGTCGATCGCCGGATCGGGTTCGACGAGGTCGCCGGCAACCTGATAGCTCGCCGCGTCCAGCCCGAGGGTGCGGGCGCGGTGGCCCACCAGGGCGTTGCGCAGCCCCAACTCGAAGCGCTGCCAGGCGCCAAGGAGCTGGCTGCCGCCTCGTCGAGCGACCTGGCCGACATGGGCGAAATAGCGCGCCTGTAGCTGGTCGGTGGCGAAGCGGGCAGAGCCGTCCCCGCCTTCGTCCCCGTCCAGATAGTCGGGCAGCAGCTCGCGACCACGCACCTGATCTGCGCCCAGGACCGACGGATCGGGCAACTCCGACGCCTCGGCTTCGCCGGACAGGGCCGCCTCGCGCAGCAGCAGGTCATCGCCGATCAGCACGGCGTCGACGAGCGCGACGGTCGGGCTGTCGGCTACGTGTGCGCGCAGCTCCGCCAACGAGAGCGGCGGCTTGCTTCCGGACTCCGTCAGCGGCGGTAGGGCGGTGAGGAGGTAGATGTTGTCGCTGGCCATGCTGGGTTCGGAACCTCAGCGGCGGTCGTCAGGCCGTCGCAGCGTTGTTGGGGGTGTCGCTGGCGGTGTCGCCGGCGTCGTCGCTATCCGCCCCGGTAGCTCCCTCGATGATGGCGCGCAGCTCGGGCGCGACCATCTGCGAGAGCACCTCGACTACCGACTCCTGCGTGACCTCCACGGCGGCGTTGTCCAGGCGGTACTCGAAGCCGGCCGTCTGCAAGCTGCCAAAGAGGTCAAACTTCAGCTCGCGGCCCTTCTCGCGCTCCGCCATCAGCACGCTTAGCGCCCACTGCAGCAGGTCGCGGTGGGTGTCGGCCGAGACGTTGATGATCAGCGTCTTGTCGTTGGCGATGTGGGCGGCAGCATAGGCCGAGACGATCTGGTCGAGCAGCTTGGCGATGAACCCGGCGTCGCGGAGCTGGTCGCGCGCGGCGCTCGCCATCACCGCTTCGATCGCGGCGACCAGCTGGGCACGCAGCCGGGCGATGGTGTCGCGGACAGCGAGGTCGAGCTCGACCTTGGCCTTGGTCACGCTGCGTTGGGCGTCTCGCTCCGCAGCTGCGCGGAGGCGCTCGGCCTCGGCGCGCGCCTCCGCCAGGATCTTCTCGGCGTCGGCCTTGGCAGCGCTGCGGATCTGGTCGCCGTCGCGTTTGCCGGCTTCGACACCGTCGGCCTGCAATCTGGCGACGAAAGTCTCGATGGCCCCGCTCATGAGCTGGCCTCCTGGACATGGGTGATGGGTACGGTGGTGCCCCAGGGCGGACTCGGAATGCCTGCGCGTTGCGCACAGACCCGGCTTCCCGGGCGCGGGGAGATTAGGCCCGCGTGCCGGTACTGGCAAGGTGCGTTTGGGACGCGAGCCGCGGCGAGCGCTACTTCTTGATTCGACGGAAGGGCAGGTCGCGCTCACTGAGGCCCATGGCGTCACCGCCACCGCCACCGCCGCCGGATTTGCTGTCCGTGACGTGGATGCGCACGCAGATGTCGTCCGCCTGGTCCTTGTACTGGGGGTCCACCGGCTGACACTCGTGATCGCGGTGGCCATTGGCGCCGTCGCTGAGCAGGACGTAGGCGCCCTCGTAGGTGCTGATGCGGTACGGGTGCTCCCACAGATCCAGCGTCGGGTCCCGGTCGCCGCGCGTCGCCATGTTCTCGCGGATCGTCGCGGCCAGCTCCTTGTTGTCGTGCGGTATGCGCCCCGATGCGACGAAATCGAGCTCGATGAGACCAGCGAGGGTGCCGAGCTCGTATTGAACGAGCACGGACCGCACCGCGTTGATCGCCGGCTCGACCACGCCTCCGCCGGACTGCGAAGCGACGCCGACACCGCCAACGGCGAGAGCGAGGGGCAGAAGGCGGGCGATTCCAAACATCTACTCGACTCCCCTGGTCCCGGTTCGACTTGTGCGTACGACGATTCCTGTCCAAACCAGCAAAACTTCAGACCGGCACAGCTTCAGACCGACGCAGCTTCAGACCGATTCGCTCT
>CALGHC010000480.1 GCA_937915965.1 uncultured Myxococcales bacterium | reverse complement strand
CACGGCGGACGATTCGGTCGCACACGCCCCAGCCCGCCGCTCTCAACGTGCGGGTCGAATGGCGCGCGTCAGCAGGAGAGCCCCATGAACCGGCGCAACGACCTTCACTCCACCAGTTGGCGCTTCTTGGCGATGCCGCACGCGGCGTTCTGGTGCCTGGCTGCCTGTTCAGGGGGCTCCGGCGACACCGGCAGCGGCACGCTGCAGGACATCGCTGCGACCGACGTGATCGCCAACTTCGACGTCGGCGGCAGCGACACCGCCGCCAGCAACGAAGACGGCGCGACCGCAAGCGACGCGGCTGCGAGCGAAACGACGGCGAACGACGCGACAAGGCCGCCAGACGACGCGGCGACGGGCGACGACACGGCGAACCAGGACGTCGCAACAGCCGACGCCAGCGATGACGACGGTGCCGTTTCAGACAGCGCCGTTTCGGGGGACGCGGGCGGTGAGGACGCCGCAGCCGAAGACGTCGCCGCGCAGGACGCAACGAGCCAGGACGCGACGAGCCAGGACGCGGCGAGCCAGGACGCGGCGAGCCAGGACATCGGGGACCCGGACGTCGCGGCGGACGCCGGGCCTCCCGACACCACAGCGACAGACAGCGCAGCAACCGACACCAGCTCAGCCGATACCGGCTCAGCCGACGCGGCCAGCGACGATGCGGCGAGCGCATGCGAGGCGAACTCGCTGGACCGCTGCTGGGTCGAGTGCGTCCAGACCTATGGCGAGGGCTGCATCCACGGCGACAATCCGCCGCGCATCGCCGGCGTGCGCATCTGCAACGGCGGCACGTGGGGGCCCTGCGCGACGCTGGCGACCTGCGCTGAGTTCGCGAGCGGACCCTGTGACCAGACGCAGATCAAGAGCAAGCCGATCGATGTGGTCTGCCTCGACGGCAGCAAGAAGGTCGGCGCGATGCTGTGCATCAAGCCGCTGGGCGCCAAGTGCGGGGAGTCCTGGTTTGGCGGCTACGGCGCGATCGAGTGTGAGCACCTCTGCCTGACTCCCGCGGACCAGTGCCCCGTGGCCGGCGAGACCCGTGACTGCGAGGTCCACTGCGACACGGTCGACGGCCCCCTCAAGCCGGGCACACAGAGCTGCCAGGGCCTGTGTGGGCCCAACGTCTGGGGTCCCTGCATGACCGGCGACGCCTGCCTGCCCTAGCGACCACCCGACCGCTGCGCGCCGCCGCCCGACCCGTACGCGCCGGCGTCCCGGCCCGATCCGCAGAGCCTGCCATGTCCGCCACCACCACGGTCGAATCCCAGCCCGCCGCGACCAGCGGTGGTCACGGCTTCGGCACCCTGCCCGTCTTCCTCGCCGCGATCAGCACGATCCTCGGCGCGGTCATGTTCCTGCGCTTCGGCTACGCCGTCGGTCACGTCGGCCTGCTCGGCAGCCTGGCCGTGATCGTGATCGGTCACATGGTCACCGTGCCGACCGCCCTCGCTATCGCCGAGATCGCCACCAACCGCAAGGTCGAGGGTGGCGGCGAGTATTTCATCATCTCGAGGTCATTCGGCACGACGATCGGCAGCGTCATCGGCGCGTCGCTGTACCTCTCCCAGGCGATCTCGGTGGCGTTCTATCTGATCGCGTTCGCTGAGGCGTTCCGCCCACTCGCCCCGATGATCGAGAGCGCCACCGGCTACGTCTTCGACCCGCGCTGGTTCTCCCTGCCGGCGACGGTTGGCCTGATCGCGTTGGTGCTGACGCGCGGCGCCGACCTCGGCGTCAAGGCGCTCTATGTCGTCGTCGCGGTGCTTGGTCTGGCGTTGCTGTGCTTCTTCCTCGGCGGCCCCGTCGAGGGCTTCGACTCCAGCCAGCGCTCGCTCACCGACCACATCGCCAAGCCCGACGGCCTCTTCGTCGTATTCGCCATTTGTTTTCCGGCGTTCACGGGCATGACGGCCGGCGTCGGGCTATCGGGAGACCTGGCGAACCCGCGTCGCTCGCTGCCGACCGGTACGCTCGCTGCCACAGCCGTCGGCATCGCGGTCTATGTCGCCATCGTGATCAAGCTGTGGCTGTCAGCGCCACCGGAGCTGCTCGCCGAGGATCAGCTCGTCATGGCGCGCATCGCCATCTGGGGACCGATCATCCCAATCGGCCTGGCTTGCGCGACCCTCTCGTCGGCGATCGGCTCGATCCTCGTCGCTCCGCGGACCCTGCAGGCGCTTGGCGGCGACGGCTCGCTGCCGTCGGCCCGGGCCAACACCTGGATCGCCGCCGGAACCGGCGCGGTCAACGAGCCCCGCAACGCTACCCTGGTCACAGCGGCGTTGGCGCTGGTGATCGTGGCCCTGGGCGACGTCGACTTTGTCGCGCGGCTCATCTCGATGTTCTTCATGGTGACCTACGGCGCTCTGTGCGCGATCAGCTTCCTCGAGCACTTCGCGGCCCGACCGAGCTACCGCCCCAGCTTCCGGTCGCGTTGGTACATCAGCCTGCTCGGCGCGTTCATGTGCTTGCTGGTGATGTTCCAGATGGACCCGGTCTACGCCGTGCTCGCGACCTTGGCGATGGCGGGCCTGTACCGGCTCATGGTGCGCATCCGCAGCGGCGAGCGCGACGACCTCGAGGCGATGTTCGAAGGCGTGATGACCCAGGCGACGCGGACCATGCACATCGCCCTGCAACGCCGGCGGGACCGCGGCGGCGACAACGAGTGGCGACCGAGCGTCATCATGGTCAATGGGCGCACCTTTGAGCGCCGCGCGCCGCTGCAGCTGCTTCGTTGGCTCTGCCACCGCCACGGCTTCGGCACGTACCTGCACTTCATCCAGGGGCACCTCAACGCCGAGTCGTTCGAACGCAGCCGCGTTGTGCGCGAGAAGCTGCTCAAGCTCGCCCGCGCCCAGGAGAGCAGCGTCTACATGGACACCATGGTCAGCCCGTCGATGATCTCCGCGCTGGCACAGAGCCTTCAAGTGCCGGGTGTCTCGGGCCTGCCCAACAACACGGTCCTCTTCGAGCTCTCCGACCATGACCCACCTGAGGTGGTCGACGAGGCTGTCGACGGCTGCCTGTTTGCGGCGACCTCGCACCTGAGCCTGCTGGTGTTGCGCCACGGCGACGTGCATTTCGGCGAACGGCGCAGCGTCCACCTCTGGTTGACCTGGAATGACGCCGAGAACGCCAACCTGATGGTGCTGCTGTCGTACATCCTGCTCGGCCACCCAGACTGGGCCAGCGCCGAGATCCGCGTCTTCGCCGCGATGCCGCGCGGCGAGGTAGCCGAGCGACGCGAGCGCTTCAAGGCGCTGATGGCGGAAG
>CALGHC010000479.1 GCA_937915965.1 uncultured Myxococcales bacterium | reverse complement strand
GCTTTTGTTCTTTTCGACGCACGCGCCGCCCTGGCAGATGCCGGTTGTGCAGGTGTCATTCATCCACGAGCAGTCGACCGCGCCGGTGCCTACGCAGCTGCCACCGCTGCAGACGTCTTTGGCCGTGCAGGCGTCGCCGTCGTCGCAGCCACCACCCTGGTTCCAGTGCACGCAGCCCTTGCCGGGGTCGCAGCCGTCGCTGGTGCAGGGGTTGCCGTCGTCGCAGCCGAGCGCACCGCCGCCCTGGCACTGGCCATTCGCGCAGCCCTCTCCGGTGGTGCAGGGGTTGCCGTCATCGCAGGCACCGAAAGCGTCGTTGTGCGTGCAGCCCTGGCCGGCCTTGCAGGTGTCTGTGGTGCAGGGCTTGGCGTCGTCGCACGACGGTTGCGGCCCGCCGTTGCACTTGCCGTTGCCGCAGCTGTCGCCGGTGGTGCAGGGTTCGCCGTCGTCGCATGGGTTGGAGTTGGCCGAGTAGCTGCATCCTCCGCCGACGTCGCAGCCGTCGGTTGTGCATGGGTTGGCGTCGTCGCACTGGACCAGCGGCTTGCCCGAGCAGACGCCCTTGAGGCACGCGTCGCCGGTGGTGCAAGCGTTGCCGTCGTCGCAGGGGCCGTCGACGAAGGCGTGCACGCATGCCTTGATCGGGTCGCAGTCGTCGGCCGTGCAGGGCAAGCCGTCGTCGCAGACCGTCGCTTTGCCACCCTGGCATTGGCCACCGCTGCAGACGTCAGAGTCTGTGCACGCGTTGCCGTCGTCGCATACCGCGCTGTTGCCCTGGTGACTGCAGCCGGCCGCGGCGTCGCACCAATCGTCGGTACACGGCAGGCCGTCGTCGCAGCTCAACTCCTGCCCCTTGCCGCATTTGCCGGCCAGGCAGGCGCCCGAGCCCGTGCACAGGTCGCCGTCGTCGCATGCCTTGCCGTCGGCCAGCGCGCCGAAAGTGCAGTCGCCCGTTTGAACGTCACAGGTGTTCGCCTCGCAGGCGGTGTCGGCCGTGCCATCGCACTTCACCTCGGTGGCCGGGTCGTTCTTGCAGTAGAATGGCGCCTTGGCCTTGTCGCAGATCGGCGTCCCGTTGCAGACGTTGCCGTCGTCCTTGCAGTCGCTGTCCTGCTGGCAGCTGCAGACCAGCGTCCCCGGGTTGCAGACGCCAGCCTGACAGGTGTCTCCCTCGGTGCAGATGTCGCCGTCGTCGCACACCGCGCTCACGGCGTTGTGCTGGCATCCCAGGGTGGCGTGGCAGCCGTCCTGGGTGCAGGGGTTGACGTCGTCGCACAGGACGCTGACGTCGACCGGCTTGCCCTTGCAGGCGCCAGCTTGGCACGCATCGTCTTGGCTACAGGCGTCGCCGTCGTCGCACCCCCCCGGCACCGGTGTGGTCACACAGCCCTTGGCCGGGTCGCACGAATCGGCGGTGCAGCTGCTGGCGTCGTCGCAAGTGTAGGGCGTGCCAAAGCAGCCCGCAGCGCTGCAGGTGTCGTTTTGTGTGCATGCGTTGCTGTCGTCGCAGGGGTAGCCGTTGGGAACCTTGGCGTAGCTGCAGCCGCCGGTCTTGGGGTCACAGACCGCGATCACGCAGGGGTCGCCGCTGGCACAGGTCTTGCTCTTGCCCGACTGGCAGGAGCCTTCGCTGCACAGGTCACCCGTCGAGCAGGGGTCGCCGTCGTCGCAGGGTCCCGACTCGTTGCTGTAGACGCAGCTCTTGACCTTGTCGCAGGCGTCGAGGGTGCATGCGTTGGAGTCGTCACAGACCTTCTGCTTGCCCGCCTTGCACACGCCCTCGGCGCAGGTGTCGTTCTGGGTACACGCGTCGTCGTCGGCGTTGCACAGGGTGTTGGTCTGGTTGCTGTGGCTGCAACCGTCGCCTTCGCCGTCCGCCGCCGCCGGGTCACAAGGGTCGGCGGTGCAGTCGTTGCCGTCGTCGCAAGCGGCCTCGTCGGTGTCGCCGTCGCAGTCGTTGTCCTTGCCGTCGCAGAGCTCGTCGAGGGGCGTATCGGCGCTGCAGGGACCGAGGCCGTCGAGCCCGCATGCGCGCTCGCCCGCGCAGCCGCCGCCTTCGCCATCTCCGCCCACGAAGCAGGTCGTCTTGAGCGCGGCCGCGACCGCCTGGTCGCTGCAGGGGCAGGTGCCCAGGGCGCCGGGCTGGTCACCGGCGCGCGCGCACTGGCGCACCGGGGCGCCGTCGACCGTCTCTGCATCCGTGCACGCGTAGCCAACCGGGCAGTCACCGTCCACGCCGCACGATGCGCCGCAGAAGGCGCCTTCGGCGGCGCTGTAGCGTACGCAGAACGCGTCATCGACACCCAACGTCGCGCAGGCCTCGCTCGCGTCACAGGGGTCACACAGATGCAAGAAGCGCGGCACGCAGATGCTCTGCAGGTCGCCGCCGGTGGCCTTGACCTGGGTACAGGCGAAGCCGTCGGGGCAGCTGTCGATGCAATGGATGGCGCAGCGGCCGCCGTCGCGCGTCGCGATGCAAAGGGCGTTGTCGCAGTCGGCGTTCTCGGCGCAGCCGCAACCCTCGCCGCCGGGGCAGTCCAAGGGCGTGACCGTCTCCGCCGTGTCTCCGCTGCCGTCAGACGACGCGTCGCTCATCAGACCGCCGCTGATGTCGGCGAACGGCGAGGTGGTGCCTGTGCCTGCGTCGGTCTGCTGCGGACCGTTCGAGCAGCCCGCCGCGATGGCGAGCGCGCCCAGGGCTGCCAGGACGGCGCGGGCGTGGGGGCGAGACTGGGGCGTGGGGGCTGCGGCTTTCATCGCCGCAGGATAGCGTTCGCCGGCCCAGGCGTCACCATCGCCCGCGCGGGCGTTCAGCGTCGCGTTTAGTTTTTTGGTCGCAGGCCCGGGTGGCGTCGAACCACCGTCGTCTGGCCGGCAGTGACCGCTGTGCCCTGCGGATTCCAGAACATGAGGTTGCCGGCTTGCTGCTTGCAGGCCTGCGGCGTGCGCATCGAGCCTGCGCCCAGCTCGCAGGGCAGGGTGTCATCGACCAGGTCGTGGATCACGCCGTCCTTCTCGTCGGTATGCCACAGCCCAAGGAAGTGGCCGAGCTCGTGGGCGATCAACATCCCCCACACTCCCGCCGCGACCTCTTCGGATTTCGGCAGGGCGAGGGTCTTGGTCCACAGGTCGATGGGCATCGCCACAGCCACGCCGTTGGCGACGGCCCCCGGCATCCCGGTGATGCCGCCCAGCTGTCCGGTCAGGCCGCTGGCGACTGGCTGGCCGGCGTGATCGATCGAGGCGACGATGTACAGCGACAGGGCCTTGCTGTCGGGGTGCATCGTTGCCGATACACCGAACAACCCTGGCAGCTCGTTGAGCGGCCCCGGCACCAGCACGTTGTCGACGTAGAGGTAGCGCTTGCCGTCGTCACCGAGTACGTCGCTGGCGCCCACCAACTCCAGGCTCAGACCAGCGTCCTGCCAGGCGTCCTCGACCGCGGCGACGATCGCCTGCCACTGTGGCGTGGCGATCAGCTCGGCGGCCGGCAGGGGCTGGCCAGCGACGACATAGAGGTGAATGGGCAGTCGGCCCGGCGCGGCCCCCAGCGGTGGACGGCTCAGGACGCCGAGCCGCAGCTGGCCCGCCGCGGCGCCGACCGACCAGCTGGGCGTGAGCGCGCTGCGCGTGAAGCCGACCGTCCAGATTCCTTGGTGAACCGTCGCGCCGGGGTTCATGCCGACCAGTACGCCGGCGCCGCCGGCGCCTGGGGCGCTGCGGTGTGACGAGCTGGCCCAGTCGAGCGGATCGAGCCAGATCGATCCGTCGGGTGTGACGAGCTGATCGGCCCAGACGAAACGCGTCGCCTCCGACAGATCGAACGCCGTCGCCAACACCGCGTCGCCATCGGCCTCGATGGTGAATTTGCGCGTCGGCGCCGGCATCGCGCCTTCTGTCAGAGCGACCGTGCCGAGGTCCTGCCAGCTCTGCTCCGGCCACAGGTTGGGGCCCGGCCAGCAGCCCTCGTCGATCAAGCCGTCGCCGTCGTCGTCGAGGTCGTCGCAGTGGCTCTCGATGGCTGTGGCTGCGTCGGCCAGCGCTGTGGCGTCGTCCGGCGCGACCGCATCGACCGGGCCGGGCGCATCGGAGCCGCCCAGCGCATCGGGCTGGCCGTCGTCCCCGTCGTCCCCGTCGTCCCCGTCGTCCCCGTCGTGATCGCCGGTCGTATCAGCTGGTTCCCCTGCGTCGGCTTGCACACCGCCGTCATTTGCGTCGACCAGCGCCGGCGCGGGGGCGCAGGCGATCGCGCTCGCCATCGCCGTGACAACAAGCACAAGGCAGGTGTGGTGGTGACCGCGGCTCATGGGCGCAGGGTAGGGCTTGCGGGGCGCGGACGCGAGTCCCTTCGTCACTGAGCGATTGGCCTAGAAGTGCCAGGACATCGTCAGACGCGGCTCGAACCGAAACGTGGTCACGGCGGGATTGGGCTCGGAGCGGATGTCTTTGTCGTAGTTGTAGATCCACTTCGTGTACGCCGCCGAGACGAAGCGCAGATCGGCGCCGAGCGCGAAGACCGAGCCAGGGATGCGCCAGTGGCCGCTGAGACCAAAGGGAATCGCCGTGCCGGTCCAGGCCTTGCCCTCTGCCTTGGTCTGGAAGACATTCTCGTAATAATAGAGGATCTCGAAGAAGTCGTAGCCGCCATAGAGACGCACATCCCAATCGAGATCCGGCCGCAAGAAGCGCAGCGGGTGCAGCGCGGCGAGCACACCGACCGAGCCAACGCCGGCCGTGTCGGTCTTGCCGCCGAACGAGCCGTGCCAGGCGAAGTCGCCCCAAAAACTGAAATAACCCATGATATTGTAACCGACCTGCAGGTTCGCGGCGAGGCCGCCGCCGACGTCGGTCTTGACCGCACGGCAATAGGCATCGCTCAACTGGCAGCTCTGGTCGAAGTTTGCGAACGAGAAGGTCGTGGTGCCGTTGGTGGCGTCCTGCAGGCGGGGGCTGGGCTCACCGCCGGTGCCGGCGTAGCCGATGTCGAACGCGAGGAAGAAGCCCTGCCACTTCGCCTTGGCAAGCCCCACTTTCGGGTTGAAGCTGTCGTGGTAGGAGGGGCGCGGCGTCCCGTCAGTCGCCGCGATGGCGTCGCTGCCGCCAAACGCTGCGGCCTCGGCCGCCTCGGCCGCCTTGGCGCTCGCGGCTGCCTCGGCTGCCTTGGCGGCTTCAGCTGCCTTGGCGGCCTCAGCTGCCTTGACGGCTTCAGCGGCCTTGGCGCTCGCGGCTGCCTTGGCGGCTTCAGCTGCTCGGGCCGCCTTGCGTGCTTTTGTGGTTGTCGCGGGCCTTCGGGCGAGCGCGGGGGCAGGCGCCAGGACGAAGCTC
>CALGHC010000478.1 GCA_937915965.1 uncultured Myxococcales bacterium | reverse complement strand
GTGCCCGAACCGCCGCACAGCACGTCGCCGCCGCACGCGGAGCCGTCCGGCGCAGGGGCGGGCGCGCAAAGCCCCGTCTTCGGGTTGCAGACCGGGTCGCTGCAAGCCAGACCGTCGTCGCTGCAGGTGACGATCGTCTGCGGGTTGAGGACACACTGGTTGGCGCTGCAGACCAGCGTGCCGTTGCAGAGGTCGCCGTCCTCGAAGGCGAGGCAGTCTGCGCTGGTCTTGCATTGGCAGGTGTTGGCGCCGGGCTCGCAGCTCCCCCCGCTGCAGAGGTCCTTCTCGGTACAGGGGTTGCCGTCGTCGCACAGCTTGCCGTCGAGCGGCACGTAGACGCAGCCCACCGCGGGGTCGCACGCGTCGGCGGTGCAAGGTTCGGCGTCGACGCAGACCAGGTCGGTGCCCGCGCAGCTACCCGACTTGCAGGTGTCGCCCAGGGTGCAAGCGCTGGCGTCGTCGCAGCTTTTGCCGTCGATGACCGGCACCAAGGCGCATTGGCCGCTCGCCGGCTGACAGGTCTGGATTGCACAGGCGGTGTCCTGGCCGGGGTCGCAGGTGATGACGCTGCCGGGTTTGATGACGCAGCTGCCCGCCGCGCACATCAGCGTGCCGTTGCACAGGTCGCCATCGTCCTTGCAGTCGAGGTCGGTCTGGCACTGGCAGATGTTCGGGCCGCCGATGCAGCTGCCGTTGGCCAGGCAGATGTCGCCTGCCGTGCAATCGTTGCCGTCGTCGCATGCGTTGCCGGGCACGATCGCGTGGCTGCAGCCGGTCTTGGCGTCACAGCCGTCGGCGGTGCAGAGGTTCTGGTCGTCGCAGTCGATGAACCCGCCGCCGATGCAATTGCCGCTGGCGCATGCCGAGGTCGTGGTGCAGACGGTGCCGTCGTCGCAGCCGCTACCGTCCGCATGGGCCTTGCCCACGCAGGCACCGGTCGCTGCAACGCAGACCTGGCTCAAGCAGGGGTTGCCGGTGTCGGGGCAGACGATGACGCTGCCCGGGTCGGGGACGCACTGGCCGCTTTGGCAGATCAGGGTGCCATTGCACAGGTCGCCGTCGTCCTGGGCGGCACACTGCGCGTCGTTCTGACACTCGCCGCAGCCGTCCACCCCGGCCGTGCACGAACCGCCCTTGCAGAGATCCGGGCTGGTGCACGGGTTGCCGTCGTCGCAGCCCAATGTGTTGGCCTCCAGAACGCAACCTTTGACCTGATCGCACAGGTCGTTGGTGCAGATGTTGCCGTCGTCGCACGAGAAGAGGTCGCCCTTGCAGGTGCCGCTCAGGCAGCGGTCCTGGGTGGTGCAGACGTTGCTATCGTTGCAGTCGGTGTCATCGGGGAAGGGTGTCATCGCGCACACGCCGACGTTGGCGTCACACAGGTTGGCGCCGCACGGGCCGTTGGCGGCCGGGTCGCACGAGACAACGGAGGTCGGATCGAAGTCGCACTGGCCCGCGTTGCAGATCTGCACGCCATTGCACAGGTTGCCGTCGTCGAACTTGGCGCAGTCGCCGTCGGTCTCGCACTCGCACGCGCCCTGCCCGGGCTGGCAAGCGCCGGCCATGCACTGGTCACCGGACGTGCAGGGGTCGCCGTCGTCGCAGGGCAGGCTGTTGGCGGAATGGTTGCAGCCGCTGGCCGGGTTGCAAGCGTCGAAGGTGCACAGGTTGCCGTCGTCGCAACCCGCTGCTGCGCCCGGCGAACAGGCGCCGGCTGTGCAAGCGTCGCCGACCGTGCATGCGCTGCCGTCCTCGCAGGCCTGGCCCTCGACGACGGCGATCTGGGCACAGGCGACCCCGACACACTGACCGACCGTGCAGGGCCCGGCGTCGCTGCAGTCGTCGTCGCCGCAGCACGCGCCCGGCTGCTTGGTGAACGCGCACACCCCCGTGCTCAGGTTGCAGGTGTCGGTGGTGCACGCGAGCTCGTCGTCGCAGTCGGCGTCGACACCACACTGACAGATCGAGGCACCGCCGCCGCACGAGCCGTCGTCCTGGCAGACGGTGCCTTGTGTACAGGGGTCTCCGTCCGCACAGGGAATGCCAAATGTCGGCGTAAAGACGCAGCCGTTGGCGCCGCAGCTGTCGGCGGTGCACGGGTTGCCGTCCTCGCAACTGCCACTGGTAGCGCCCGCGCAGGTGCCGGCCTGGCACGCGCCGCCGCTTGAGCAGGTGCCGGCCTTGCCGCACAGCGTCCCGTCTGGCTTGGCGACGGTGCCGCACTTGCCGGTCGCCGCCTGGCACTGCAGCTCCGTGCACGACTGCCCCGTGTCCGGACAGATGACCGCCGCACCGTCGGCTACGCAGCCACCGGCCTGACAGATCAGGTTGCCGGTGCACAGGTTGCCGTCGTTGAAGGGCAGACAGTCGGCGTCGGTGTCGCATTGGCAGATGTTGACGCCCGGCTTGCAGACGCTCGCTCCGTCGATCACGTCACAGACGTCGCCGGCGGTGCAGCTGTTGGTGTCGTCGCAGGGCAGCTTGGCGTCGGCCGTCCAGGGAGTGTGCACGCAGCCACCGATTGGATCGCAGAGGTCCTGCGTGCACAGGTCGCCGTCGTCGCAGGCGATCAGGAGACCGCCGCCGCACGCGCCGCTCGCCTGGCACATCTCTTCGGACGTGCAAGCGTTGTCGTCGTCGCAGCTGACGGCGCCGACCGTCAGCGCGACGGCGGTCTCGTTGCACAGACCAGTCGCCGGCGCGCAGATCAGCTCGATGCAGGGGTTGCCAGTCGCAGGGCAGGCGACGACCGACTGCTGGTCGATCAGGCAGGTGTTACCGATACAGCGCAGGACGCCGTTGCAAGCGTTGCCGTCGTCGTCCGCCGCGCAGTCGGCGTCCACGAGGCATGCGCAGCTCGATGCGCCGCCGACGCACGCGCCCGCGCTGCAGGTGTCGTCCTGCGTGCAGGGGTTGCCGTCGCTACAGGGCTGTGGTTCGTCGACGCCGGCTGGCAGGTGTTTGCACTCGCCGGCGTCGCCGCACAGGTCGTCCGTGCAGGGGTTCTCGTCGTCACACGACACCGCGGAGGGCGAGGCGCAGCTGCCGCCTGCGCAGCTCCCCTGGCCGGAGCAGTCGCTGGCGTCCTCGCAGGCCTGACCGTCGAGCACCGCCTTGAAGAGGCAGCCGCCGGCCTTGTTCGGATCGCAGAGATCGATCGTGCAGGGGTTGCCATCGTCGCAACCGACCGACTCGCCCTTGCAGACGTGGTCGAGGCAGGCGTCACCTTGGGTGCATGCGTTGCCGTCATTGCACGCCAGCCCGTCGGTCCCCGGGCCGTGCAGGCAGCCGACCGAGACGACGCATGCGTCGTTGGTACACGGGTCGTCGTCGTCACAGATCAGCTTGGGCCCCGAGACACAGTTGCCGCCGACGTCACAGTGGTCGCCGTGCGTGCATTGCGTGCCGTCTTCGCACGGGGCGGCCAGAGGCGCGGCGGCGGTGGTGCAGCCGCCACCCGAGCAGACCGCCAGCAGACACGCGTCGTCGGGCTGCGGGCACGGCTCGGCGGCGCCGGTATCGAGCAGGCACTGTCCGCCGGCGCATACCAGGGTGCCCAGGCATGCGGGCACGCTGCTGTCGCTGCAGTCCGCGTCGGTCTTGCACGCGCATGTCGAGGCCCCTACGCAGCTACCGGCGTGGCATGCGTCACCCTGGGTGCACGCGTTGCCGTCGTCGCAGGGCCCGCCGTCGCCGCCGACGGCGACGCAGCCGAGCTTGGCGTCACACGCGGTCGGGCAGCTGCCGGGCGCCGCCGAACAGGGCAGGGTCGAGCCCCCCTCGCAGGCGCCAGCGGCGCAGCTCTCGTCGATCGTACACAGGTCGTCGTCATCGCAGGGCTTGCCGTCGAGCACGTCGATGTGCGCGCACTCTCCCGTCTTGGGGTCGCAGGTGTCGGCGGTGCACGGGTTGGCGTCGTCGCAGTCCGGGACCGAGCTGGGTACGACGACGCAGACGTTCTTCGAGCAATGCAGCGCACCAGCACATACGTCTTCGACGGCGCCGCTGCAGTCGAAGTCTTCGAAGCAGTCGCAGATGTTCGCTTCGGCAACGCATGCACCAGCGTCGCAGTGGTCATCGACCGTGCAGGGGTTGCCGTCTGAGCAGGCGACGAGCGTCTTGGGGGTGTTGAGGCAGCCCCCTGCCGTTGTCTCGTCGGCGTCCTGACAGATGTCATGGGTGCAGGGGTTGCCATCGTCGCAGTCGAGATCCGAGAGACCGACGCAAGCGCCCGCCGAGCAGATGGCGGTCGCGACGCAGGGGTCGTTCGTGTCGCACGCGGCGCCGTCGGGTCTCGCCGCGACGACACATCGGCGGGTCTCGGGGTGGCAGAACGCCGCGGCGCAAGTCGAGCCGGCGAGCTCGTCACAGTCGCTGTCCGCCAGGCAAGCCTGGGCACCGGTGGGGGTGATGGAGCCCGGCACGTTGCCGTGGACGATCACGACCTTGGCCGACGAGCCCGTGTCGATGCCGGACCCGCGGCAGCCGCCGGCCACACACGCGACGGCAACGACCGCGATCAGGATACCCAGGCTGGGACGCCGCGAGCCTTCTCGAGCGGTGGCGGAGGTGGCTTGCATGAGAGGCTCCCTGCGACCCGCGTCGCCTAGCTCTGGATCCCGAGCGCCACATGGTACGGGATCGTGGCCAGTTGTCTCAACATATCCGATGTTGCGGTGCCGGGGACGGGTCGGGCCCATCCGGGCGGGGTGATCGCGCCGCGCGGGCCTTCCCACCGACGCTGCCCGTGGTACCCTTCGCCGTCGCCAAACGGCCACACAGGGCCGAGGAGAAAGATCATGAAGGCAGGAGTCGTTACCGGCAGCGCCTACCGCGAGCTCATCGCGGCTGCCAAGGAGGGCGGCTACGCGCTGCCCGCGGTCAACGTGGTGGGCAGTCACTCGCTCAACGCGGTCCTTGAGGCGGCGGCCCGCAACCGTTCCGACGTCATCATCCAGCTCTCGAACGGTGGAGCGCAGTTCTTTGCCGGCAAGGGCATGAAGGACGGCTTTGCGGCCAAGGTCATCGGCGCCATCGCCGGGGCCCGGCACGCTCACCTTCTGGCCGAGCACTACGGCGTCTGCGTCGTTCTGCACACCGATCACGCCGATCGCAAGCACGTCGCTTGGGTCGACGCGATGATGGATCACAATGAGGCCCATTTTCGCGACCACGGCTACCCGCTGTACAGCTCACACATGCTCGACCTCTCGGCCGAGCCGATCGAGGACAACCTTGCGGAGTGTGAGCGGATGCTGCGGCGAATGGCGCCGGTGGGCGTGAGCCTGGAGATCGAGCTGGGCGTCACCGGCGGCGAGGAGGACGGCGTCGGCCACGATTACGACGACAGCGCCGACAACGCGCACCTCTACACCCAGCCCGAAGACGTGCTGCAGGCTTACGATCGCCTCGCCAGCATTGGCCACTTCAGCGTCGCGGCCAGCTTTGGCAACGTCCACGGCGTCTACAAGCCCGGAAACGTCGAGCTGCGGCCGGAGATCTTGGCGGCGAGCCAGGCGTTGGTGCAGCGCCAGCACAACCTCGGCGACAACCCGCTCGACCTGGTCTTCCACGGCGGCTCTGGCTCGGAAAAAGCCCAAATCAAGGCCGCCATCGAATTCGGCGTCTTCAAGATGAACATCGACACCGACACCCAGTTCGCGTTCGCCCAGCCGGTCGGCGACTTCGTCAAAGCCAACGCCAAGGCCTTCAGCTTCCAGATCGACCCTGACGACGCGACGCCGTTCAAAAAGCACTACGACCCGCGCGTCT
>CALGHC010000477.1 GCA_937915965.1 uncultured Myxococcales bacterium | reverse complement strand
GAGATGGCCGCCAGCAACGCTCGGCAGGTGTACGACGAGCGCCTGCGTGCCGGCGCGTCCCATCAGGCCACCCTTGAGGGCCTGCAGCAGCAGCTGGGGCTCACGAGCCTGCCGCGACGGATCGAGTGCTACGACATCAGCAACATTCAAGGTACCGACCCGGTGGCGTCGATGGTGGTCTTCACCGACGGCGCGCCCGATACGGCCGAGTACCGCCGGTTTGCCATCCGCGGCAAGGCGACTCCAGACGATTTCGCGATGATGACCGAGGTCCTCGAGCGGCGCTTCGGTCGGGCCGCCAAAGAGGGTACCGAGTTGCCCGACCTCGTTGTGGTCGACGGCGGCAAGGGGCAGTTGGCCATGGCTGAAGCGGTTCTGGACGATCTAGGCGTGCACGACGTCGATCTCGCCGGCCTCGCCAAGGCACGCACCCTTGGCGTCGCCGATCAGGGTGAACACCGGGTTGAGCGCAGCCCCGAGCGGGTCTTTCGCCCCGGCATCAGCGAGCCGATCGTTCTTCGGCAAACGAGCAACGAGGTCTATCTGCTGACCCGGCTGCGCGACGAAGCCCACCGCTTTGCCATCACCTTTCACCGCAAGCGGCGCGGCCAGCGCACGCTCACCAGTCGCCTCGACGACATCGAGGGTGTCGGCCCGACCCGCCGCCGCGCGCTGCTCAGCCATTTTGGCTCGCTACGAGCCGTCGCCGCCGCCGATGTAGACGCGATCGCGGCGGTGTCGGGGATCGGACGAGCCCTCGCAGAGCGAATCAAACGCGAGGTGGGCTGAGGGCTTCATTGGGCGCGCCGTCGCTGCCGTCGGGCCCGATCGCCGCTGCATCCAGCGTCCGCTGTGCGAGTCGCCCCAACCAGACGACCAGGACACCGGTACCGACCACACCCAACCAGAACAAGACCTGTCCGCCTGCGCCCGGTTGCACATCGCCTCGCACCAGGGCGTCGAGCCGCTGCAGGCCAGCGCCCAGTGCGCAGTAGAGCCAAGCCATGGGCAGCAAGCCGACGAGGGTCGACCAGGTGTAGGTCGCCAGGGACAGGCCGGTGACGCTCAGGCCGTAGTTCAGGGCCGCCATCGGCACGATCGGCGAAAAACGCAGCAGAATCACGGCGCGCCCTCCGCCGAGATCGAGGGCCGTGCGCAGCGCACGGAGCCGCGGCCGGCCGGCCACCCATTGCTCGACGGCGCCGCGAAAGAGCCAGCGGCCCAAGACGAAGGCGGCGGTCGTGCCGACCACGTTGCCTGCCATGATGATCGCCGTCCCGCCCGCGGCACCCCAGACAAAACCGGCCAGCATCGCGGCCAGGGTCACCGGCAAAAACACCGCGATCGCGACGATGTACACGAGAAGAAACGACAGCACGCCCGAAATCGAAGCGGGCCGCAGCCAGTCGACCGCCTCGCCGACGCTGGCGCGGATCGGCGCGAGCCATTGAGGGGCGAGAAGGACGACGACGGCGCCCACAGCGAACAGACCCAGCAACGCGAAGAGCCGACCGCGCCCCGCGAGCGCGAGCGGCGAAGCGCTCGCCGAGCCACCGCCAGCGTCGGCCGGCTGACCTGCGTGCAGGGGGGCGGCGGCAGCCGCTCGATCATCACTTTGTCGATGCGCGTGCGCGTCGTCTACGGCCATTGATCGCCCACGCAGATCCCGACCGCGCGGGCGGCCTGCACGAACTGGCCTTGAACCTCGACCTGTTTGGCGCTGGTGACCGCGTCGGCGAGCGGCACGGAAGCGATCTCGGTGCCTCGCAAGCAGACCATCCGGTTCCACTCACCACGGACCACGTGGTCGACCGCGGCGGTGCCAAAGCGGATCGAGATGACCCGATCGAAAGCGCACGGCGAGCCACCGCGCTGGACGTGGCCGAGCACGGTCGTCCGGATCTCGGGGCGATCGCGGTCGCGCTCCCAGATCTCCGCGAAAGCACCCTTGAGCGCCTTCTCAAGCCGCAGACCCGCGCCCGCCACCCGCGGCGCCGTGCCGACCATGGTCTGCTTGAGGTGCAACGGCTCGCCGCCGGCCGGATGGGCCCCCTCGGCGACCACAACCAGCGAGTAGTCTTTGCCTTCGTCGTCCTGCCGAGACCGCAGCTTCGCGACAACGGCCTTGAGATCGTAAGGGATCTCGGGAAGCAGGATAACGTGGGCGCCGCCGGCGAGGCCCGTGTACAGGGCGATCCAGCCGGCGTAGCGTCCCATCACCTCGAGGATCATCACGCGATCGTGACTCTCAGCGGTGGTCTTGAGTCGGTCGAGGGCCTCCATCGCGGTGTCGACCGCCGTGAAGAAGCCAAAGGTGGTGTCGGTCGCGGCGAGATCGTTGTCGATCGTCTTGGGAACGCCAATGACCTTGACGCCCTTGGCGGTCAGCTCGTTGGCGATCGCCAGCGATCCATCGCCGCCGATCACGATCAAGCCGTCCAGACGCAGCCGCGCCATCGCGCGCAGGACGTCGTCACTGCAGTCCTCCTCGATGATCTCGCCGTTGCGCTCGACGCGGTAGCGGAAGGGATTGCCGCGGTTGGTTGTGCCGAGCATCGTGCCGCCGACCGACATCACGCCGTGCACGTCCTCCAGGGTAATCGGGCGCACGGTCCCGCCAGCGACCAGGCCCTCGAAGCCCTCCTCGATTCCGATCACCTCGATGTGTTCGCGCGCGGCGGCACAGACCACTGCCCAGATGACGGCGTTCAGTCCCGGACAATCGCCGCCACCGGTGAGCAGTCCGATTCGTCTGGTCATAGCACCCTCCGCCAGGCAGCCCGTGCCCTATCGACAGCCGCGCCAAAGCGTAACGCGACCGGGGCATCCGTGTCATGTGGCTGGCGATCGGGGCACGAGGACCGAAGTCACCCGGCCAAGCCAGCGGTGAAGCCAGCGGTGAAGCCAGCGGTGAGGCCATCCTCTGGTCAAGCGTCGGTCGCCTGTTACAATCCGGGCCGCCGAACCAAGGGGCGATGCCCGCCCTGGAGGTCCTCATGCCGCGTCTCTCTGCCTCTGCCCGAACCACCGTTGCCGCGTTCGCCCTGACGTTGGCGACTGCCATGCTCGCCAGCTGCGGTTCGCCGTTGCAAGGTACCTGGAATGGCACCCTGGACGTAGGCCCCATCGACGCCTGGCCGGTGGTCGTGCGTCTGCCCGCACAGGGCGTCACCGGCACGTTGGAGATCGTCGCGGAGGGCAAGACCACCCGGCACCCAATCTGCGACGGAAGCATCAACGGCGACTCGTTCGAGATCACCTTCGAAGCCGGCATGCCGCGTTGCGCGGCGACCACAACCGAGCCCAAGAGCGTTCGGCGGGTTCTTGTCGGTACCGTCGGCGTCGAGGCGATGTGGGGCGAGCTCTTCGAGGTCGTCGCCGACAAGCGGGAGAAGATCGGCTTCTTCCGTGCTTTCCGGGGACCCGCCGCAGGAAGTTGACGAGCCGATCCCGGCCGCACATCGGCCGGGCGGAGCCCGAGAGCGCCGGCGGATCCGGCAGCCAGGAGGAGAGGACGATGGCGGATATCGACATCACACGGGCGCACAGCCTGGACGAGGCAGAAGCGCAGGAACGGCTCGACAAGCTGGTTACTGGCTTCCAGAACAAACGCCCTGATCTGGTCAAGGAGGTCAAGTGGTCGACCGACAAGAAGACCGCGGTAGCGACTGGCAAGCTGTTCGAGGGAACCTTCGTGGTCTCGGCTGGCGACGTGAAGGCGAGCGTGGAGCTCAAGGGCTTCGCGGCGAAGATGGCCAAGGGGATGGTGACGCAGATGATCGGCAAGATGCTCGATCGTCATTTCCCGGCCTGATACGACCGGTCGTCGTTGGTCTGTTTTCCTGCTTCATCCTCGCCTCGTCAGCGACCGGCGGCGACGCGTTGGCGCGCCCGCGCCGGCCTGCACGAGTTGCGGATCGATCCGCGGCGGCCCAGTCGGAGTCGCAAGGCGAAGCCAGGCGGGCGCAGGCGCGGGTCACCGCGGCGGAACGCTGCTACGGCCAAGGCGACATGGGCTGCGTGGTCCGAACGCTCGACCCCGTCGCCCCGCCTGCCGAGGCCACGGCGACAGCCAGCGAGCACTGGCGTCTGCTTGCCTTCGCGGCGGCACGACTCGACCGCCACTCGCTCGCCCGCGACGCGTTTCGCGCGTGGGTGAGCCTGCGGGTGACCAACCGACTCAGCGCTGCGGACACGCCGCCGGTCATCTACAAGGACTATGTCGCGGCGCTGCTCGCCGCCAACGATGGCGTCCTCGACCTCGCGCCGCGCATCGCCTGGCGACCGTCGCTGCCGCCACCAACCGTGGCGGCGGCCGACCTGCCGGTGCCGGCCCCGCCGCAGCGCTCTGACCGCGACCACGCCTCCGACATCGTCCTCGCCATCGACATCCCGATCGCGTGGCCGCTGCGAGCCGACGACCGCCGCAGCTACGGACCCAGCTACGGCCTGGGCCTGTCGCTGGAGATGACGATCACCAGCTCGTTGCGCGCCGGACTCGATGTGCGCGGCCTGCGGCTTGGCCCGGCGACCTCCGCGAGCGAGCCGCTGCTGCTGCCGTTGGTCGGCATGCGGTCGACCTGGATTGGCCACAGCGGCAGCTGGGGCGAGCTGGGCGCGTCGTTGGTCGTCGGCGGTGGCGCCGCGGTGCCAACGATTGGGGCAACAACTCTGCTGGCCGTGGTCGCTCCGTCGCTGCGCTACGCCTGGCCGGGCGGTGATCACGCATTTGGCCGCGCGCGCGCTTCGCCGCTGGCATCCTTCATCGAAGTGGGGTACGCCCTGCTGATCGCCACCGACGGCGGCAGCAGCCATCTGGCGGTACTCCGTTTGGGGATCGAGCTGCGTCCTGGCGGCGGGCGGCCGCAGCCGCCGAAGGCCGCCAGAGGCGCGAAGAGGTGAGCATGGCCGACGACATGCCAGCGCGCGCAGACGAGGCGGCAGAGGGCCAACTCGCAGATGGGGCTCCGGGGGCCGCGGACGGCTCTGTAGACGCCGAAGCGTCAGACGACCTTGCCACGCTCGACTTCGCCCGCGAGGCGGCGGCGGCCATCGCGGCCCAGGTCGCCCACCGGGTGGTCGGCCAGCACGACGTGATCGAGCTGCTTCTGACTGCGCTGTTTGCCAACGGCCACGCCTTGTCGATCGGCGTCCCCGGGCTCGCCAAGACCCTCTTGATCTCGACCCTCGCCGAAACAATGCGCCTGAACTTCGGGCGCATCCAGTTCACACCGGACATGATGCCGAGCGACGTCACCGGCACAGAGGTCCTCGAGGAGGATCGCGCCACGGGTCGTCGCCACTTCCGATTTGTGCGCGGCCCGGTGTTCACCCACATCCTGCTCGCGGACGAGCTCAACCGCACGCCGCCCAAGACGCAGGCCGCCCTGCTGCAAGCGATGCAGGAGCGACGCGTGACGGCTGGTGGCCAAACCCACGAGCTCGAGGCGCCGTTCCTCGTTCTGGCGACGCAGAACCCGATCGAACAGCACGGCACCTATCCGTTGCCGGAAGCCCAACTCGACCGCTTCATGCTGGCAATTCACGTCGAGTACCCGGACTACGACGACGAGCTCGAGATCGTCCGCCGCATGACTGGCGCAGAGTTGCCACCGGTGGAGCCTGTTCTCGACCGCGCCGGCGTGCTGCGCATCCAGGCCCTGGTCCGGTCGGTGCCGTTCGCCGATCACGTGCTCGCCTACGCGGTGCGGTTGGTGCGCGCCAGCCGTCCCGACGACCCGCTCTGCCCCGCCGAGCTACGCCCGATGATCTCGTTTGGCGCCAGCCCCCGCGCCTCGCAGTGGTTGGTGCTCGGCGCGAAAGCGCGGGCCGTGGTCACCGGTCGCAGCACCGTCACCCTCGATGACATCCGCCACCTCGCCGTGCCGACCTTGGCTCATCGCCTCGTACCCAGCTTTCAGGCCGAGGCCGAGGGGCTGGATGCCCGCGCGATGGTGCGGCGGCTCCTCGACGAGATCCGCGCAGAGGTCGGCCGTTGAGTGTCGCCGGCGAGCGCCCGCAGCAACAGCAACCGGACAACGACTCCGGCGGCGACGGCCGCCTGCTGCGGCAGCGTGCCGCCGCTGTCGTCGCCCGATTGGCAGGCACCGAGTTGATGACGCGCCAGGTCGTCGACGGCATGCCCGGCGGCCCGCACCGCAGCCCGCGCCGCGGCGGTGGGGTCGAGTTCGCCGAACACAAGGAGTACAGCCCCGGCGACGATCTGCGCCACCTCGACTGGCGCGCGTACGCCCGCGCCGATCGCCTCGCCGTCAAGCGATACGAGCAAGAGGTCCACGTCGCCCTGACATTGGTCATCGATGGTTCAGCGTCCATGGCCGTCGGCGGTGAGGGCAACGACAAGCTGGAGTGCGCACGCCTTGTCGCGGGCGCGCTGGCACTTCTGACGGTCCGGCAGGGGGACGCGGTCGGCCTGCTGATCGCCGGAGCGGGCGGCCAGCAGTTGCCTCATGCTGCCGGAGCCGCCCACGCCTTCGAGCTGATCGAGCGCTTGTCGGTCCTCAAGGCCGACGGCCCAGCGGGCTTCGAGGGCGTGGGGCGACAGCTTCGCGTTGGCATGCCACGACGCGGTGTCGTCGTCGCGATCGGTGACGGCCTCGCCGACCCAGCGACGCTTCTCGCTCCGCTGGTCGGCTGGCAACGAGCCGGGTTGCAGGTGGTCTTCTTGCACTTGCTGCATCCGCTCGAGGTGGATCTGAGCTTCGATCAACCCGTGGAGTTGGTCGACGCCGAGACCGGCACGACCGAGGTGGTCGACCCGCGCTTTGTCCGCAATGCCTATGTCGACATGATGCGGGCTCACTGCGAGGCGATCCGCCGGCGCACCGGCCAGGCCGGGTTGGCCTACGCCTTTGCGACCAGCGGCGAGGACCCAGCGCAGATCGTCAGGCGGGTGCTGGGGCTCCTGGGCAGCCGCAGGCGCGGTTGACGCCGACCGCAAAGAGGTGGCGGTGGCGGCCGCGTGCGCTTGCGCTATCCTTGGCGCGGCCGAGCTAGACCCCGACGCGGGAGCCGGCGCCAGGAGAGTCATGGCCGGCAGCCCTCACCCGATGCAACAGCTCGCGACTTCGCGTCCTGTCGCGGTCGCGACGCTCGCTGCCATCGCGCTGGTCGGATGTTCACCCAGCGACCTCGACGTCGACCGGTTCGCCTGGTCCAACCCAGCAGAGCGGGCCGCCGGATTGGCAGATGCGAGCGGCGACGAAGACGTGGCCATCGACGTAGACGGGCAGACCACGGCTGACGCCGCGACCGGCGCGGACACGGGCGCGGACACGGGCGCGGACACGGACGTGATTGCGGACGACGGCGACGACGGCGACGACAACGGCGACGGCGACGGCGACGGCGACGGCGACGGCGACGACGCGGACGCCAGCGCAATGTCAGACACGGAGGCGGGCGCTGACTCCGAAGCAGACTCTGGATCAGACTCGGGCGCCGAGACGGACTCGGGAGCCGCAGCGGACGCGGATGAAGACGCTGTCCCCAACCAGGACGCCGATTCGAACGCAGACGCGGACGTGAGCGCGGACTCGGGAACCGAGACGGACTCGGAAGTGGACACGGGCGCGACCGGAGACTCCGGTACGGGTGCGGACTCGGGCGCGGACTCGGGCGCGGACTCGGGCGCGGACTCGGACGCGGCGCCGAACGGCTGCGCGGGCAACGACGATTGCGCGGCCCTCGATGACGGTGACCCTTGCAATGGGCTGCTGGTCTGCAGCCCCTCGACCTCACCACCGAGCTGCGTGGTCGACCCAAAGAGCGTGATCACCTGCGACGACGCCGAAGACACCGCCTGCACCGCGGCGGCATGCGTTCCGGCGACAGGCGAGTGCGCTCAGATGCCGCGCGAAGACGGCACCGTCTGCGCGGTCGTCGAGACCAAATGCCCAGGCGCGCACGCTTGCGGCGCCGGCGCGTGCATTTCGGTCGCCGCCGGCGTCTGTGGCGACGGCAACGCATGCACGGCCGACGGCTGTGATCCAATCAAGGGCTGCGTCTTCAAGTCTGCAGCCGTCGACGGCGCGCCATGCTCGGCGGGCGGCGAGCCGTGCGTTGCGGACATGGTGTGTGGCGATGGCCTCTGCGCTGGTGGGGTGCTGCTGACGTGTGATGATGACAACCCATGCACGACGGACACCTGCAAGAGCGGGATCGGCTGCGGCGCGACGCCCGCCGCCGGCCCGTGCGACGACGGCGACCCGTGCACGAGCGGCGACGCTTGCGTCGAGGCCGCCTGCGCGGCGACGCCGGTCGACTGCGACGACGGCAACGCTTGCACCAGCGACGGCTGCGATGACGGCATTTGCCAATCGACTCCGCAAGACGACGCCGACTGCGACGACGGCGACGCCTGCACGGGCGACGACCTGTGCGCAGTCGGCCTGTGCTCCGGCGCAACCCTCGACTGCGACGACGCGGACTCCTGCACGGCGGACAGTTGCGATCCAACCGACGGATGTGATCACGCGCCGCTCGCGGACCACCTGGTGTGCGCCGGAGTCTGCGTCGACACGGCCAACGATCCTGAACACTGCGGGGGTTGTGATGGTGTCTGCGGCGACGCCACGACCTGTGTCGCCAGCGTGTGTGTGCCAGTGGTCTGCTCGCCCGGAAAGACCGCGGGCTGCTACGACGGACCGCCCCAGACCGCCGGCAAGGGCGCGTGCAAGCCGGGTCTGCGAACCTGCAACGCGGCGGGAACCGGCTGGTTGGACAGCTGCCAAGCCCAGGTGCTGCCAGCGATCGAGGACTGCGCGGCGCCCGCTGACGAGGACTGTGATGGCAAGATCAACGAGACGCCCGACTGCCCGCCGCCGGACTACGTGCTCTCACCCGTGCCTTCTTGCGGCGGCTACTGCTACCTCGACGAAGGCCACAATCTCAAGACGACAGGTGACCCGGCGAACAGCGCTGACATCGACAAGTACGCGATCGGCCAGCTGGTCGACGGCGCCAAGGGAGCTCATGCGTGGAACGCAGATCTCGGCCAGGGGCCTGCCTTTGAGTGGGTCGGCTGGTACCTCAAGAACGCCATCATGACCTTCCGTTTCCCCGCTCCCCGCCCCTTCCAGGCGATCGTCATCGGCATGAACAACTACGTCTGGGGCGGGGTCCAGCAGCCCAAGACCGTCGCCGTCGCCTTCAGCGACGACGAGCTGCTGTGGACCAAGCCGGTCAGCTTCACCATCACCAACGGCACGATGGCTACGGTCCCGGCGGGACAGCGAGGTGACGTCGTTCTTCCGGTGAGCGGCTCGACCGGCCGATACGTTCGACTGAGCCTCCAAGACACCGCGTGGACGTTCATCGACGAGGTCAGCTTCTACTAGCTTCTGCTGGCAGACGGCGCGCCAGTGACTTCGCGTCGACGGTCGCCGTGCCTCGGCCTGGCACAACCTCAAATGACTGCTGGAGTTTCAGGCATGAAAGGCACCGGCTCTGTCCCGCCTGGTGGCCACTCCCACAGCTCCAACCGCCGCGCCCCGTCTTCCGTCGGCCGCAACCGCGCGTAGGTCTGGGTGCCGATGCGCTGCTGGCACTCAGGCTCGGCGAAGGCCGGCGACCAGAAACCGCAGTTGGCGTACATGACCGGGCCGATCTGGCGCATCTCGGGGATGTGGGTGTGGCCGAAGATGACGTAGCGCGCCCCCGTGATGCGCGCGATCAGGTCGGCGCGCGCCTCGTCGAGGAGGGGCTCTGCGAAGACCCCAGGCACGACCCGAAAGCTGTAGTGCAAGAAGACCGGAAAGAGGAGCCCAAGCGGCACCAACACCCACCACGCGCTGATCGGCAAGACAAAATTCACCGTCAGGACAAGCTGAAAGGCACCGTAGACGACACCCAGAAAGAACAGCCCGCGATCCAACCACAGCTCGCGCATCAACTTGAACGGGTTGGCGCTCGCCGACGGCACGTTCAGCGCGTTGAGTTTGCGCACAATCGACGGGGTAGCGTGGGAGCGGTCAGCGATCGCTTGGACCTTCTCGTCGACCAGCAGTGGATCGCGCATCGGCGGCCGCCAGTGCTCCCACAGCGTCATTCCCAAGGTGACCAGGGCGCTCCAGAACCAGGTCCAGACCAGCAGGGGCTGCGTGCGCAGCATGTACTTCAGGAAGAAGCGTACGTACTTGCCCGCAGACATGATGTAGTTGCTGGTGGCGTGGGGGTTGAAGTAGCCCATGCCGTTGAGCATGTAGCGCTCGGCCAGATCGCCGAACGGGATCCGCACACGCGGCCGCCCGAACATCAAGACCAGCGGGTCGATCGGGTCACGCGCGACGCAGTAGGGGTCGTACTGGTTGCCGTGGCTGATGTAGGTGTCGTCGCCGCTCGTAAAGAACCAGTTGCAGAAGAGCAGCCGTGACCAGGCAACGGGCGGCAACGCCAGGGCACGGAAGATCCGATCTTGGACGCGCGGCCAGTGCAGCTCGAGGTCGTGGTTGCCGATGACAAAGACAGCCCTGTTGCCGCGCTGCACGAAACGCGACAGCGCCTCAAAGAAGATCGGGTGATCGTCGATGATGCAGTCGATCTTGAAGAGGGACATCCACTCTTCGCTGGCCAGACCGCGCAGACGGGCGAGCCAGTCGATCGGTCCGGGAGGACCGTCAGGCAGGCGGGTGATGTTGTCGAAGTCGAAGATGTCGCCGTTGAGAACCACCTCGCAAGGTCCATCGCTCTCGTCGTCGAAGTGATCGAGCAGTCGCCGGAAATCCTCATCGACAAAGAACTCGCTGCGCTTGTAAGCCATCCAGAGCGGACCGCGCTTGTCGACCGGATGGGCGTCAGAGAGGTGGATGTCCGACAGCACCAGCGTCTCGTAGCTGCCGTTTGGCGCAAACGTGTCGACCGGCTCGACGGCGAGCTGCTGACTGATCCTGCGGTCGCGGGCGAAAGACGCTGCCATGGCCGACCAGTGTCGCGGATCCTCGGCCGAGGCGCCAGGAAGTAGCGACAAAGCTGGCGAGAGTGTTGGTGGGGATGATCGTACCCGGATGGCGCCGCCGCGGCCCGTCGCGGCGTCTCGCCGTCACGTGGCCCGATCGAGGCCTTGCCTTCCGAGGCCCTGGATTGCGACACTGGCCGCCCGACCCGACCCTGGAGTCCCCGATGCGCCCCATCTGCCGCCGTCCTCGCCCCCTGCTCGCCGTGATCGCGCTTGCCGCTGTGGCGATGCCCGCAGCCGCCTTCGCCGCCGGCCCGATCTTCGGCGTCCACGGCGTCCTGCAGAGCGCCAAGGGTCAGCCGGTCCCGGACGGCAGCTACACGCTCACGTTCCGCCTCTACGAGGGGCTGCAGGCCGACGAAGCGCTGTGGAAGGAGATCCACATCGACACGCCCATCAGCCAGGGCGGCTTCCATGTCCAGCTCGGTGGACTCGACAAGGCCAACCCCATCCCTGCCGGCCTCTTCGCCACCAACTCGGACATGGCCCTTGGTGTGCAGGTCTCGCTGGAGCCGGAGCTGCCTCGCAGCGTGCTGCTGGCGGTCCCCTACGCCCTGTACGCGACCACCGCCGGCTCCCTCGCCGGCGGCTTGACGGGTGACAAGATCGCCGCGGGCTCGGTGCCCGATAGCGCGCTTGGATTCAACTACGCGGCATCGAACGCCAAGGGAGGCGACGCCCTGGGCCTGGCATGCACCGGCTGCGTCACCAAGGCGCATCTCGCCGCAGACGTCCTCGCGGCAAAGAACATCGCCTTCCAAAACGGCGCACTACCCACCGACGTCCAAAAGACCCTGGGGGATCTCGTCGCCGCGCTGCGGGTCGCCGGCAACCAGGTCGGTGTCGGCAAGAACCCAGCCGACCTGTGCGCGCTCGACCTCGGCACGGACAGCGGCGAAGCCTGCGTCGACGGTGCGCCGGCGCTGTGGACCCGATTCGCGAACAGCGAGATCGAGATGAAGAAGCTCGGCGGCGACGGCCAGCTCGTCTACAGAAAGGACGCCAAGCAGGCCTGGATGAAGGTCGGCGGAGCGTGGCGGCTGCTGCAGTTTGCGACGATCTGCGGCGACGGCGTGATCGATGGTTTCGAGGAGTGCGACGCCGGTGAACAGAACGCCGACGCCCCTGACAAGTGCCGTACAAGCTGCAAGAAGCCGGGCTGCGGCGACCAGATCGTCGACACCGGTGAACAATGCGACGACGGCAACGACGCCAACACGGACGTCTGCATCACCTGCAAGAGCGCCGTCTGCGGAGACGGCCACCTGCTGGCCGGCGTGGAGGCGTGCGACGACGGCAACCAAAGCGACGAAGACGCATGCACCGCAGTTTGCAAGGCCAACGTCTGCGGCGATGGCTTCGTCAACAAGGGCGCCGAGGAGTGCGACGACGGCCAACAGAACTCCAACGCTCCCGACAAGTGCCGAACGGATTGCAAGAATCCAGCATGCGGCGACAAGATCGTCGACGCTGGCGAACAATGCGATGACGGCAACAACCAGGGCGGTGACGGCTGCTCGGCGCAGTGCGGTCCCGACATGCACGTGAGCTTCACGACCTGCGGCAAGAGCGGCCGCACCGGCCCAAGCCAGGCCCAGTGCACAAGCGCCTACGCCGGTACTTCGCTCGCTGGCCAGGTGGTCGTCGCTTCGGGCATTCAGAGTTGGACGGTACCGGGAGACGGTACCTGGCGGATCGAGACCTGGGGCGCCAAGGGGGGGGACGCGAGCGGGCGCGGCACGTTCGGCGGCAAGGGCGCGCGCATGCGCGGCGACTTCGAGCTGAAGAAGGGCGACGTGCTGCGAATCCTGGTCGGTCAACGCGGCAACACCCAAGGGCACGCCGGCGGCGGCGGTGGGGGCACGTTCGTGTGGATCGATGGCCAGGTCAACGAACCCCTGATCGCAGCGGGCGGCGGCGGCGGCGCGGGTCACTACCACTCGGGTACCGACGCCCTCGCCACAACGGATGGCAACAAGAACTCCGGCGGTAGCGGCGGCAACGGTACCGGCGGCAACGGCGGCTCGAACCCGGGCGGCAACAACCAGGGCGGCGCCGGCGCTGGCTGGAAGACCAACGGAGCGAGCTTCAACTCGTGTTCGGGCACTGCAGGCGGCGGGTCTCGGCCCCTCGAAGGCGGCGCGGGCGGCATCGCCACGTCATCGACCTGCCAAAGCTACGAGGGCGGCTTCGGCGGCGGCGGCGGTGGCGCGGGCGCATGCTGC
>CALGHC010000476.1 GCA_937915965.1 uncultured Myxococcales bacterium | reverse complement strand
GATGGGCCACGGGGAGCGATGGGCCACGGGGAGCGATGGGCCACGGGGAGCGATGGGCCACGGGGAGGAAGGACGATGTCGATTGAACGCGTGACAGTGATCGGCGCGGGCACCATGGGGCACGGCATCGCCCAGGTGGCGGCGATGGCGGGATGCGAAGTCTGCCTCAACGATGTCAGCGAAGCGGCGGTCGCCGCGGGCCTCGGCCGCGTTGGCGCCAACCTCGACAAGGGTGTCGCGCGCGGCAAGGTCGACGCGGATCAGCGCGACGCGACGCTCGCGCGTCTCACCACCAACACCGATCTCGGTCGGGCCGTCGCCGCTGCTGATCTGGTCGTGGAGGCCGTACCCGAAGACCTCGATCTCAAGCGACGTCTGCTCGCAGCGATCGCCGCCGGGGCGCCAGCGACAGCGATCGTCGCCACCAACACCAGCTCGCTGCCCCTGAGCCAGATGTCGGACGTGCTGGTCCACGCCGAGCGCTTCGTTGGGCTGCACTTCTTCAATCCGGTGCATCTCCAGCCTCTCGTCGAGGTCATCGTCAGCGAGGCCACCAGCGCGGCGACCCGGGACGCCGCGCTCGCCTTCATCGACCGCCTCGGCAAGGAGTCGATCGTCGTGCGCGACGTCGCCGGCTTCGCCACCAGTCGCCTGGGCCTGGTGATCGGACTCGAGGCGATCCGCATGGTCGAAGAGGGCGTGGCGAGCGCGGCCGACATCGACAAGGCGATGCGGCTGGGCTACCGCCACCCGATGGGTCCGCTTGAGCTCACCGACCTCGTCGGTCTCGACGTGCGCCTGGCGATCGCCGAGACGCTCGCGCGCGAGCTCGACCCGGTTCGTTTCGCGCCGCCACGCCTGCTGCGCGAGCTCGTCGCCCAGGGGAAACTCGGTCGCAAAAGCGGCGAGGGATTCTATCGCTACCCGTGACCTTGCCCCCTGCGCTGCGTGGTCGGTACTCTGTCGCCCGTCGCATCGCATGAGGAGACGTCATGAACTCAGACCAGATCCGTAGCCGCGCCCATGCCGGCACCCGCATCGCCACCCAGATCCGCCCCGGCACCCGCCCCCGCGCCGCGACCCGCGTCGTCGCCGCGCTGGCTTTCGCTGCCCTGTGCGTGGCGTCGTCTGCGGCCTCCGCGGTCGTGCTGCCCGTAGTCGGCGTGCTTCACAACAACAGCGGGGGCGTGGTCTCCGATGGGGTCTATCCGCTGACGTTCCGGATCTACGACGCCGTTGACGCCGAGAAGCCGCTCTACAACGAGGTGCAGGTCGGCGTGCAGGTCAGCGGCGGCCGCTTTCAGACGGCGCTGGGGGCCGAGGCGCCCGAGGGTCAGGAGCTGGAACCCGCCTTCTTCGCGGCGCACCCTTCTCTGTGGTTGGGCGTCAAGGTCAGCATCGACCCCGAGCTGCCACGCGTGGCCTTTGGTGCCGTGCCATTCGCCGTCTACGCCAGCCTCGCCGGGGACCTCGCCGGTGGTATCGGCGCGAGCAAGGTCGCGTTCACCTACGCCGGGTCGAACGAGAAAGGCGGCGCTGCTCTCGGTCTGGAGTGCACGGGCTGCGTCACCAAGGCGCATCTCGCCGCCGACGTGCTCACCGCCGTGAACGTCGCCTATCAGCAGGGCGCCAAGCCGACGACCGTCCAGGCGGCGCTCGGCGCCATCGACGGTGCTTTGAAGATCGATGGTTCGAGCGTCGGCGTGGGCAAGGCGCCCGCCGAGGCATGCGCCCTCGACGTCGGCAGCGACAGCGGCGTGGTCTGCGTCGACGGCAAGCCTTCGGTCTTGCTGCGCTTTGCCGCTGGCCAGGTCGAGATGGACAAGCTGCAGAAGACCGGTCAGCTCGTCTACCGCACCGACCAGGACGAGGCCTGGATGTTCCGCAAGGGCAAGTGGCGCAAGCTGGTCTTCTCGCCGGTCTGCGGCGACGGCGAGCTGGAGCTCGGCGAGCAGTGCGACGACGGTCCCGACAACGCCGACCTGCCTGACAAGTGCCGCACGACCTGCATCAAGCCGGACTGCGGCGACGCCATCATCGACGCCGGCGAACAATGCGACGACGGCAACCTGACGACGACCGACGCGTGCGTCGCATGCAAGGTCGCGGTCTGTGGCGACAGCTACGTGCACCTCGGTGCCGAGGACTGCGACGACGGCAACGGCGTCACCACGGACGGCTGCATCGAGTGCAAGAAGGCGACCTGCGGCGATGGCTACATCGAGGCGGGCGTCGAGGTCTGTGACATCGACAAGCTCGGCGGCCAGACCTGCAAGTCGGTCAAGGGCCAGGAGTGGGACGGGAGCCTCGGCTGCGCCGTCGGCTGCAAGGCCTTCGACCTCACCGGCTGCCACGAGAACACCTTTGTCGGCACCAAGATCCTCTCCGCCGCCGCCCAGGCGCAGCTCGGCGGCTGGTTCGGCAACGCGGCGCAGAAGTGGACGCTGTGCTACCAGCGCTCGACGCACGCTGGGGACGCATCGACCTTCCACACCAAGTGCAACGGCAAGGGACCGACCATCTCGGTGATGAAGACGACGACCGGCAAGATCTTCGGCGGCTTCACGAACATCGCCTGGTCGGACTCGCAGGGTTACAAGAACGAAGCCGCGAGCTGGCTGTTCTCGATCGACGGCAACAGCAAGCACACGGCCAAGCCCGCGAACTACCAGCACGCCGTCTATCATCGCGCTGACTACGGTCCGACCTTCGGTGGCGGTCACGACATCAACGTCAAGAATGACCTCAACAGCGGCTACACCAACTTCGGCCACAGCTACAACTGTCCCTGGGGTTCGGGCGGGCAGTGCCAGACCTACTTCGCGGGGAACTACGACTCGTGGAACCTCTCGGAGCTCGAGGTCTTTGTGAAGCTATAGGGTCTTGCTACCGGGGCTTGCTGTTTGGGCGTGACGGCTGTCCGCGCCAGATTCGCTACCAGGTCATCGCCACCGACGCGCCACGCCGGCCGTCGCGGTCGAAGTACGGCAGCAGGCGCATTGGCGGCGGGTCATCGTGCACCGGCGCAGGCATCGAGCCGACCCACGCCGACACCGCGGCGACGAAGGTGACGGCGCCGACAACCCCCCAGACCAGGGCGTCGTCACCCGGTAGCGACTCGTCGGCGATCGCAAACGACACGGTTGTTCCGAACAGCGCCGCCGCGTCGAGCAGCAGAACCCGGCCGCGGGTGAGGTGGCCGAGCTCGCGGCCGACGATCGTTCCGACGACGAACGCGAGGTCGGCTCCGAGCAAGATGCCGATTGCCTCCTCCCGTCCCGTCGGCAGGTCGAGCGCGTCGAAGAGCATGAGCGTCCACACGCCGCTCCACAGCCCGAACGAGTTGCCCAGGGCTATCTGATGCGCCGACGCGCCCGTGATCTCGGCCACCGTGACGCCGAGCGCCATGCCACCGATCGGACAGAGCAGCGCAAAGAGCGAGCGCGTCGGTCGGTCCAGGCCCAACGCCGAGCCCGACTCCATCAGCATGAGGCTGTGCACGTGGCCCCAGGCTGCCCCCGTCTCGAGCGCGAGGGCGGTTCGCGTCGGGATCCGCTGTAGCCCGAGCGTCAGGCCAAAGGCGCCGCCGGCGAGCGCGCCGATGGCGACCGTCGCCTCTTCGATGCGCAGCTCCCGGTTGAGTTCGGCTGTGTAGAGTCCGAGCAGCGCGCCGGTGATCGACTGCGTGGCCATCAACTCCATGGTCAGCAGGATGTCGACGTCGCCCTCGTCGCCCTCGTCGCCCTCGCCGCTCCGGTCTGCCTCGCCCCCCACCTTGGCAGAGGCGGCCGTCGCCGGCGCCGCGATCGCCGCGTTTGCGACGAATACGACCATCGTGGCGGCGGCGATGCCTGAAAGCCGAACTGAGAGAGACGGACGGCGGATGGTGACCATCCCCTGCTTGTAGCGCGCGGTGCCGGGCGGCGCAACGCGAGGCGCGCTGTCGGGTTCACGAACGGTTGGCGGCGGCGCAACGCAAGGCGCGCTGTCGGGTTCTCGGTCGGTCGGTGGCCGAGTCCGTCGCGCTCGCCACCCGACAGCAGCGGTCACAGCGTTCGCCGCCGCCATCTGACAAGCCCGCCGGACTCCGCTACGATCTCGCTCTTCCTTGGAGGTCTGCGCCATGTTCCGTTTACGCCTTTGGTCCGCTTGTCTCGCTGCGGCGCTCACCTGCGTCGTCGCCGTGCCCGGACTCGCCGTCGCGCCGCCTGCCACCTTGCCGCTGCAGGGGTTCCTGCGCACAGGAGGCGGGGGCCCGGTCGTCGATGGCGCCTACGTCATCTTCTTGCGCCTCTACGACACGGTCGACGCCAAGGACCCGATCTGGAAGGAGGTCCAGAGCGGCGTACAGGTGAACGGTGGGCTCTTCGCGATGGAGATTGGCGCCGAGGAGGCCGGAATCGCGGCGCTCGTCGCCACCGGTCAGGCGCTGTGGATCGGCGTGCAGGTTGGCTCGGAGCCGGAGCTACCGCGGATGCGGCTGGCGGCCGTGCCGTCGGCGCACTTCGCCTACGTCGCAGGCGCCGCCGCGTTCGACTACGCGGCCTCGACCGAGCCGGGTGGACCGGCGACCGCGCTGTCGTGCAGCGGTTGCGTCGGTACGGACGCGATCGCCGCGGGCGCGATCGCCGACAAACATCTGGCCTTCACGTATGCGGGTTCGGCCAGCAAGGGCGGCGCGGCCGATTTTGCCGTCGACGCCGACCACGCTGCCAAGGCCGACGACGCGACCCACGCGGCGACCGCCGACGCTGCCAACACCGCCAACGCGGCCAAGACCGCCGAACAGGCGACCAGCGCCGACGAAGCGTTCAGCCTCGCTTGCAGTGGCTGCGTCGCCATCGGTCATCTCGACGCTGGCGCCAAGAGCGCGTTTGTCTCCTCGCAGGGTGGGACGGTAGCGGGCGATCTGGCGATTGTCGGCGATCTCGGCGTCGACGCCATCATCGCCGCCGGTCTCGTCTCCGCCGGCAAGGGCGCCCGTTTGGGCGTGATCGCCATCGACGTCGACCCATGCGCCGCGGATCAATCCGGCCTCGTCGGTCTCGACTCCAAGAGCAGCAGATTGCACTTCTGTGACGGCAAGGACTGGCTGCGGTTGTCGACCTGCAAGCCAGCGTGCGCCGCGCCGGAGACCGTCACCTGTGGCACGCCGATCATCGACGGCTGTGGCGACATCTCTTGCGGCACCACCGGCTCGAAGTGCGCGGGGGGCAAGTCGTGCGAGGCCGGCGAGTGCGTCTGCACCGCGGGAACCAAAGAGGCGCCCGCGCTCGGCTGCGCTCAGGTCAAGCAATGCGATGCCGCTGCCGGCAGCGGCAAGTACTGGCTCGACGCGGACGGTGTTGGCGGCAAGGACGCCTTCGAGGCCTACTGCGACATGGGTACCGACGGCGGCGGCTGGATGCTGCTCTATGCTTACAATCACATCGCGAACCAGAGCAAGCCTCTCGATTCAACAGTGCTGCCGACCGATCCGATCGGCGGTCACTCTCACCGTCTGATGAAGGACATCGGCTATGCCGAGGATCACGCCAAGGAGCTGCGCTTCTACTGCCAGACCAGCGCGCACGGTCGCAAAATCCACTTCAAGACCGCCAACGCCAAGATCCGGCTCACCGCCTGGGACGGCGCCTCGCACGCCGCGGCTGGCGACTGGAGCTCGGGTTTCGGCGCGCTCGCCGGCCACACTGGCCACCTGCCGGCGTCGACCGGCTCGACCTGGTCTTCGGATGCGACCGCCGGATTCACGCAGTTCCCGTTCTACACGGGCGGCACCTACCATTGGGGTCTGTCCGGCGGCGGTGATCGCTGGGAGTGCGATGACTACGCCAAGGGGCCGCAGCACAACGTGCTCTACCAGGTGTGGGTCCGCTAGGCAGGCAGGTGTGTCACCCATGTCCTGGCACCAGGCTGAACCCTGTTTCCTGGCACCGGATCGGTTTCCTGGCACCAGACCGGGTCTGGGCGCGGCACGCAGGTGTGTGGCCAACGCGGCCGCCTCAAGCCGTCCGGTCTGTGGCATCCGCTCGCCGGCGCCAGCTGAAGGCGATCCACACCGCGACCAATGTCAGCGCGAGCCCGTACCAGGTCGCCGCGTACTCGACGTGTTTGCTCGGCAGCATGCGGATCGGGTGGCTGTAGCCGTCGATCGGGTACTTCGTCGGGTCAACTTCGCGGCCGACGGCCTGGGCGCCGGCAACCAGCATCAGTCGCGGCTCGAGATCAGGGATGGTGGCGGCCAGAGCCGCGGGGTTCGATGAGCGCCAGGTCGGTCGGCCGAGGTGTTCACCGGCTGGCGGCTGCGTGGCGTCGTGGACGCTCGCGACCTGCAGACGGCCTTCAATCGTGCGTTCGGGCGCAGGTCCCAGCTTGGCCAACCAGTCGGCGAGGTGGGTGACCGGCACCCAGCCGAGATCGACGAGGACGCGCGCATGTGGCCCAGCACCGTCGCGCAGGCGCAGCGGCATCGTGATGCCGTAGCCCCGCTCGGAGAAGACGTAGCGCGCGGTCAGCAGCTGGGTGCGGGCGGGTTCGAGCACCCCGCGCAGCGCTGCGCGGCGGAAGTGAAGGCGGGCGAGGCGGTCGTGGTCGTCCTTGGCGTCAGCGACGGCGAGCGTGGCGACCGGCGCCAGGACGTCATGCTGTTCGTGGTAGTGGGCCCGCGCCGCGGTCGTCTCGCGGTAGCGGTTTGCCTGCCAGGTGCCGAGGGAGATGAGGATCGCGAGCGCGACCAGGGCCAGCAGGCTCGGCAGCGCTCGCGGCCGGAACCGACGATCGCCCGCCGCTATTGCGCTCTGGGCGTTTGCGGCGTTTGCGGCGTTTGCGGCGTTTGCGGCCGAAGATTCAGACTCAACGCGCTCTTTGGCCATGCGTCTTCCTCCCGTTGCCCCTAGCGGCCGGCGAGCCCGCGCAGCGCCCGGTCCAGGCGCTCCAGCTCGGCCTCGTTGCGCTCAAAGAGGCCGCGGATGTGGCCCTCGGCGTCGACGAGCACGAAGCGCAGGCTGTGCGCCGTGTCGAGGGGTGTCGGTCGTTCCCTGGCCGCCTGCATCTCGGCTGCCGAGGTCGCCGTGGCGAGATCGGCGCGCAGGATGGGCAACATGAAGCCGTCGGTGACCAGCGCCTCCATCTGGTCGTAGGGCCCCGTAGCGAGCTTCCACAGGCTCTCGTCGGCACCGTACGTCGTGGCGAAGGCGGCGAGGCGTTCGACCGTATCCGTGATCGGGTCGACGCTGATCGATACAAGCTGCACGGCCGGCGGCTGCCCCGCAGGCGACCACGCGCGCACGCGCTTCTGCAATGCAGCGGTGGCGCGCGCGAGCTCGGGGCACGAGCTGGGGCAGGACGTAAACAGGAAGCTCGCGACCCACGGCCGGCCGCGCAGGCTCGCGCTGCCGATCGCCGCGCCGGTCTGATCGGTGAAGGACCAGGCAGGCACCGCGCCGAGGTCGACCAGCGGCTCGGTGCGGGTACAGGCGACGGCGAGGGTCAGGGCTGCGAGGGTCAGGGCTGCGCGGGTCAGGGCTGCGAGGTTCCGGGTTGCGAGGGTCCGGGCGACGCGGGTCCGGGCGACGCGGGTCCGGGCGGCGCGCGACGCTCCGTTTGCCCGCGCGGCCACTAGCAGAGCGCTTCGGTTGGTCATGGCGCCTCCGGGATGTGGCCGCCGCCCGGGCCCAACCAGCGCGCTTCGGGCAGGGCGCCGGTCAGGCTTCCCAGGAAAGCGACCAGGTCGGCGACCGGCAGCTCTGTGGGGATCTGGTTGAGCAGCAGATCGCGGTGACCGATCAGCGGCTTGCCCGGCCGCGAGGCATAGAACGCGACCACGGCCTCGAGCGTGGCCAGCTGACCAGCGTGCATGTAGGGCGCGGTCTGGGCGACGTTGCGCAGCGTCGGCGTCTTGAAAGCGCCCTGAAAATCCTCAAAGCGCGGGTTGAGGAAGACGAGCTCGTCGCAGGCGGTGGCCTGAGTGGACAGATCGACGTCGCTGTAGACGCTGCCACAGCGGAAGCGATCCTCGCGCACCTTGGCGGCCCCGACGGTGCGGCCGAGATCAAAGCCGCTGGCGTCGGCCGCGCGCGGCAGACCGAGGCTGTGGAACTGTCGGTCCGAGAAGAGCGGCCCGGTGTGGCACGTCACGCATCGGGCCGTTCCGATGAAGGCGCGCAGGCCGCGGCGGGCGCTGGCGTCGAGGTGGCTCCCGCCGGTCGGGTCGCCCGCTCGCAGCGCCGCGACGTACCGATCGAAGGGTGCGGGGCCGGGCAAGAGGTGGCGCTCGTAGGCTTCGATCGCCTTGGCGGCGTTGCTGGCGATCCGCTCGACCGTCTCGCGGTCGGCGGCGCTCATCGCCTGCCAGGCGCGGTCGTGCGGGTGGTCGGGCTGGTCGGCGACCGGTCGCGCCTCGAGCGGGAAACGTCGCTGGTCGCTCAGGTCGGGCAGCGGACCGAAGACCTCCTCGTACGCCGCGCGGTGGTCGCGGGCCACGGCAGCTGCCAGCCCGGCGCGGCTGAATCCGTGCTCGACGTCGGCTTCGAGAGGACCGAGGGCCTGCGCCCACAGGCTGTCTGCACGGCCATCCCAAAACAGGAAGGGGAAGAACGCGGCGCCGAGCAACG
This sequence comes from uncultured Myxococcales bacterium, assembly GCA_937915965.1. Classification (GTDB taxonomy): domain Bacteria; phylum Myxococcota_A; class UBA9042; order UBA9042; family UBA9042; genus CALGHC01. The sequence goes on along the minus strand of CALGHC010000476.1, from coordinate 1,257 downwards.
TCGGAGTGTGACGGTCTGCCTGGCCCACGCCGCGGGCGCGCTCGAGACCATCGGTGAAGAAGCGGCCCGGCTGATGGCACGTGGCGCATGCGACCTCGCCATTGGCCGAGAGCCGCTTGTCGAAGAAGAGCCGTACGCCGAGCTGCGCCGCTCGGCTGTCGTCGGCGACGCGGTTGCCTGGGCTGGGGGGCGGCGGGCCGAGGGGCGAGAGGCTCCGCACGACGGCGAGTTCTTCGGCTGTCCAGGGAGCGTCGGGGTCGAGACGTTGGTCGCAGCCGAACAGCGCGACGAGGCAGGCTGTAGCCAGACACGCGTGCGCCGGGCCCACGCGAGGACCCTGGCAGGCGCGGGCCCCCGTTGGTGCGGCCGTCATCGCGCCCCCTCGACGGGCTGGTCGAATCGGAGAAGAGCGCTGTCCTCGATGGCTGGCCGGGTCGCGGTCTGTCGCCGCGACGCGCTGACGTGGAAGACCCACTCGCCGTGCATGTGCAGCTTCATGCCACGACTCAGCCAGCTGCCGCCGCCGAGCGGGCGGTGTTCGGGATCGGTGACCATGCCGTGGCCATGCGCCGGCATCGTCGCGTCCAGCGAGAACTGGTCGAGATCGGTGACCGGCTCGCCGCTGCGGTTGTCGCGCACCGTCGTGACGACCTGAAAGAGGCCACCGACGGGCGGTGGGTTCTCGCTGAGGTGCAAGCTGAAGGCCAGCAGCCCGCGTCGGCCGCGCGCAAGAAGCGGCGGGGCGGCCGAAGGTCGCGCTGTGGACGCCGCCTCCGTCGTCGCCGTCGCGTTCGCCGCGTTCGCCACGTTCGGAGAAGCGCTGGCCGGGCCAGCGGCTGGCGACGCTGGTGTTGAGAGGGCAGGGGACGGCGTCTCGCTCTCGCGCCCGCACGTCGTCGTCGCGAACAAGAGGGTCGCGAACAAGAGGGTCGCGAACCACAGGGTCCGGATCAACCGGGCGCTGGCCACGATGACGAGGTCGTACGAAGGCTTGCGAGCAGCGGGCATCCTCAGGTCCGAACGCCACCGGGCGCGCCAGATGGGTAGCACACGGCTGCGACCCTGTCACCGGCGGGGGGGAATGCGCTACCCTTCGGTCTGGCGGGCGCGCTCAAGGGTCTGGCGGGCCCGCTCCAGGACTGGCCCTCGAAGCAACGTGTATTTTGGTCCCGAATAGACAGCCAGGCCCGAACAGACGGCCAGCCCGAACAGACGGCCAGCCCGAGTGGACAGCCGCCCGAGTGGACAGCCAGCCCG
>CALGHC010000475.1 GCA_937915965.1 uncultured Myxococcales bacterium | reverse complement strand
CCCGCAGCGCGTCCAGGGAGACGTAGCCAGTGAGCACAATCGCGTCACGCGCGGTGCTGGCCTGCAAAGTTCGGCGGATGCCCTCGTCGCGCCAGCCCTTGCCGCCCGCCAGCACGAGGCGCAGGTCGGGGCGGCTGCGCGAGACCTCTTCGAATGCCCGGATGAGGCGCACCAGATTCTTGCGCGGTTCGAGGGTGCCCACGGCGAGCAGGTAGCGCTCCGGCAGGTTCAACTCGGCGCGCACGCTCGCGATGGTCTCGGCGGGCACGGCGACGTGAAAGGCAGGGTCGGCGGCGAGCCAGGTCCGCACCACCCGGCTCGGGTCGACCGGCAAAAGACGCAGCAGGTCGCGACGGGTGGCGTCGCTTGGCACCAGGATCGCGGCTGCGTGGCGCAGCACCAGCGGCAACAACGCGCGCTGCAGAACCCGCTTCTTGAAGGTGAAGGTCTCGGCCTGCGTCCAGATCGCGAGGTCATGGACGGTGACGACCTGCGGACAGGTTCGCACCAGCGGCGCGAGATAATTGGGAAATAGCGCGACATCCGGGCGCTCGCGGGCGATCAGCGCCGGCAACACGGTCTGCATCCACAGCGCGCGCACTGGCATATGCGGACCGAGACGGCGCGCGTCGAGGTCGTCCGCATCAAGCGGCTGGTTGCTGGCCAGGATCAGCTCGTCACCGCGGCCAAGCTCGGCGAAGGCGCGCAGCAGACGTTCGGTGTACAGGCCGACGCCAGAGCGACCGCCGACCCAAGTGGTCGCGTCGACAAGGATCCGAAGGGGGGCGCCGGCATCAGTCATTTCGCTTCGCCTCGACACCCAAGAGGGCCAGACCGCCACCGCAGTCGCCCAGCGGAGCCGCCTCGCCGCAGAGGAACCGCTCAACAGGTTCGAACAGATCGTCGCGGAGCTGGTCACCAATGGCCAGATCGCCGTGGCAGTAGTCGGCGTGGCAGCCGGTCGCTCGGGCGGCGAGCAGAAAATGCTTCTCAACTGGGGGCGTGACGCTGCTGCCCCACACCGTCCAGGCCGGCAGCAACGAGCGTGGTGGCGCCATGCGGTCGGTCGCACCGGCGACGAAGAGAACAGGCTGGGTCAGGGCGGCGAGACCCTCGACGACCGCGACGCCGTCGACGCGCAGGATGCCACCGCGGCGCGTCCAGCGGCCGAAGTCGGCGTACAGCGACCCTGCGATGCCCTGCACGCCGGATGCCAGGGCGATCACGGCGACCTTCGATGACACATTCGCGGGGTTGTAGATACTGCGCACGAGGAGTGGCGGCACGCGGTGGGCGGCGAAGGCGACCAGCCGGCCGAGGAATCGCAGCGGCAGGGATGGCAGCAAGGCCAATGGCAGGATCCGCACCAACCACGACATCGGCGGCCCAAGCGCGATCCGGGCGGGCGAACCGATGATGACGACGCGGCGGACGTGCGCGGCGTCGATCCCCCGCCCCAGGCTCGCGTAGAGCAGCATCCCGCCCATCGAGAAGCCAAGCAGATCGATCTGGTCGGCGCCGGTGCGCCGTCGCACCTCGGCGAAGACGAGCGGCACATCGTGGCGCGCCATCTCGGCGAAACCGATGCGGGCGCCGCGTTGCCTTCGTCCACTCCGCAAGGTGACCAACCAGACGTCCTGACCGCCGGCGGCCAGATGGCGGGCCAATGAGACGTCGGCGGTGAGGTCGTTGTTTCTGTGGTTGAAGCCGAGACCGTGGATCATCAGGATGGGCGGCCGGCCGGTATCGGCGGGCGCGGACACGGGGAGCCTGCGCAGCTCGATGACGGCGCCATCGTCGGTGCGCAGTTCGTCCACAGAGTCGTAGGGCAGCGCCAGGAAATAGCGAGCGTCGGTGCGCGCAAGATGCCAGCGGACAGCCAGGACGGCGGCCGCGAGGACGGCGACGCTGCTGAGAAGCGCCCACAGCGGCGGGTAGACCATGTCGGCGTCGATGCCCAAAACAGACTCCAGCTGCCTCAACCCGCTGGTGCGACCAAAGGCACCGCGCGGTCGGTTCGTCCAAGCACCCGGTCATACAGGGCCTCGTAGGCGGCGGCCACCCGGCGAACCTCGAAGCGTTCCAGCGCGAGCGCCCGGGCCCGCTGCGCCAGCTCAAGCCGACGTGGTTCCTCGCGCAACAGCTCAACGACGGCAACGGCCAGGGCTACCGGATGACAGGCCGGTACCCCCAGCGCTGCGCCGGCATCGACAAGCTCCGACAACGGCGGCTTGCGCGCCACGACCGTCGCCAAGCCCTCGGCCATGCCTTCGAGGAGGACAAGCGGCATGTCGATCTTCTCCTGGTGGCTGTCGGCCGGAAAGACCTGCACGGCAGATATCGCGAACAGGTCGCGAAGGCTCTTCACTTCATTGATGAATGTGACGCGGTCCGCGAGGCCGTCTGCGGCGATGGCGGCCCGGATGCGGCTCTCTTCGGCGAGATCGCGGTCGTCACGGATACGACAGGCGAAGACGAAATGGGCGTCGACCTCGCGGACGATCCGCGGGACGGTCGCCGCGACCGTTCGGGCAGCAAAGCTGTGGCGATAGTCGCCAGCGTAGGTGACCAGCGGGGGGCCTTGGGGGATGCCGTAGCGGCGGCGGATCGCGGCGAGCTCGGTGTGGGCGACGGGCTCGCCAACGGCCACCCCCGGCGGGATGCAGATGGCGTCCGTGATGCCCTCGCGCCGAACCCTCGCGAGCGTCGCGTCGGTGAGACAGACGACGGTGTCGCCAGCAACAGCATGGCGCAGGCCCAATGTCGTCTGTGGGGCTCGCACCAAGGTGTGGATCACCGGCAGGGCGCGGACCCTGCATGCGGCACGCACGACGTTCGCGACCACCATGTCGGGCGGCCATAGGAGATGCACCAAAACGGCGTCACCCGTCTGGATGAGGTGGCTGAATAGACCCAGGCGCCTGCTCAGGGGCGTGTGGCCTCCCCCTTGGGGGCCCCAAGCCGGCTCCTGATCGTAGCGACTGTCGATTCCGACGACGCCCTCGTGAGTGAGGACGCGTGCCCGATAGCGATCGAGGTGGCTGGCGATACCTCGCACCAGGTTCTTGTCGCCGCGCGTCCATGGGGGCTCGACCGGTCCCGAGAGCATCAAGATCCGCGGCCGGTAGCGCATCATTCGAGCTCCCGAGGTCAGCGTGCAGTGGGCGAGGCCAGGCCGGAATCAGCGAGGCCGGCGACCGCCGCCTGGGCGGCGCGAATTTCGTCATCGGTGAGGGTCCGGTCGGCACGACGCACCGTAAATCGCCACGTCAACGCCCGCCGATCGGGCAGGTCGGCGGTCTCGTAGACACCAATCAGTCGGACGTCTGCCGTCCAGCCAGCGTCGGTGTCGAGAAGCGAGGCGAGCTGCTGGCGCACATCCGCGGCGCGGGTGCGAACCGAGGCGTCGATCGTCACGTCGAAGGTCGAAGCCGGGAAGCGCGGAGGCGCGTCGCCGCGTGCAAGCGTGGCGGTGGCGCCCATCAGCGCGGCGAGATCGAGTTCGACCAGGACGACCTCGGCGGGCACTTCGAGGGCGCCGCGTACGGCTGGATGGAGGGTCGTAACGATGCCGATGAGGTCGTCACCGGAGCGCACGAGGCCATGGCGCGCAGGGTGCAGCCAGGTCGGGGCCAGATCGACGCCGTCCACTGGCCGCCGGTCGGAGGCGGCGATTCGGCCAGACGCGGCAGCGCGGCGCACGGTCGGTGGCGCCAGACCCAGGCGTGTGGCGATCCCTTCAATCATGCCGACGGCCTCGCGGAAGAGACGGCGGCTGACCTCGGGCGGCGGCGCCACTGGCCCTGCCCCCCCTTCGGCCCCGCCTCCCAGGCGCTCGCCCAGGCAGATAGCGAGGCGGACTGGCTGCAGCGGCAGGGGCAAGGCATGGTCGGCCGCGGTCCGGGCGCCAACGGCGAGATCGCCGACCAGCATCCCTTCATACGCCATCCGCTCGGGCTCGTCGGACGTCATCCGCAAGACCGCCGGCTTGCCCCAGTCGAGTGAACCGAGTTGATCGGCCCGATGCACGCGCTCGAATGGCGGCAGGAAGACCCGGCCGATCTCGAAGAGCCCGACGCTGAGGCCCTTGCGGCTCTCCTCTTCTCGGTTGCCTTGGGCCAGCGCTCTCTCCATCGCGACGATCAGATTCGGCGCCAGATTGCGACGGAGCATGGGCAGGTCGCTGCTGATCGGATTCGCAAGGGGAAGCCGATCGAGCGATTCGCCATCGGCCCCACGCTCGATCAGCCCGAGCCGGGCGCGGGCCGCCTCGCTCTCGAAGCTGTACAGCAGCACCTCGCAAAGACCCGCCTCGAAGGCACACTGTTCACGCAGATCGCGCTCCAGCCGCCGCAACGGCGGTGCGTAGGGGGGCTTGGCGACGATCGACGGAGTCTCGCTGCGGATGCGGTCGTAGCCGTAATGGCGGCCCAACTCCTCGACGAGGTCTTCGGGGATGCCTACATCGCCGGTCGCGCGGAAGCTGGGCACGGTGACGACGAGGGCGTCGCCATCGCGAGCCACGTCGAACTCGAGCGCGCTCAAGCGACCGTCCATCCAGCTGTCATCGAGCTCTGCCTCGCTCACGCCCAGGCGGCTGCGCAGGTAGGAACCACGCGTCGCGATCCGCAGCGGCGCGGGCGGCGCTTCGTGGTGTGGTCCCGCATCGGCGAGTGCGCTGGCGACCCTCGCGCCGGGACACAGCTGACAGACGACATCAAGGAAACGCAGCGCTGCGGACTCGGTGCCATACGGGTCGAGGCCCTTCTCAAAACGCGCGGAGCTTTCAGTGCGAAGGCCAAGCCGCAGGGAGGTGCGGCGGATCGTCGCGGCGTCGAAGTGGGCGGCCTCGAGCACGACAGTTTGGGTGTCGTCGCGGATCTCGCTGTCGGCGCCGCCCATGACGCCAGCGAGCGCAACTGGCCCAGCGCTGTCAGCGATCACGCAGTCGCGTGTGTCCAGCGCGCGCTCGGAGTCGTCGAGAGTCCGGATCAGCTCACCCTCGTCGGCGCGACGTACGACGATCGTGTCACCGCGCAGCGAGCGGGCGTCGAATGCGTGCAACGGGTTGCCCGTCTCGAGCATCACCTGATTGGTCGCGTCGACGACATTCGAGACCGGCCGCACACCGACGCTGCGCAGCCGAAGGCGCAGATCGACCGGCGACGATCCGACGCGAACCCCTTCTATTCGAGCGCAGAGATATCGGCTGCACAGATCGCCCGCGTCGACGGCGAGGTGGGCCAGGGGCGGGCCGGCACCCAAGATGGCGTGGTCAGTGTCGCGCAGCGGCCGCAGGGGGCGGTCAAGCAGCGCGGCGATCTCGCGAGCGATGCCGTGCATCCCCCACAGGTCAGGGCGATGGGTGATCGACTTGTTGTCGACCTCGTAGAGGGTGTCCTCAAGCGCAAGGGCTTCGGGCAGCGCGGTGCCGGCGGGTGCGAGGCAACCGTCGAGGACGAGCAGGCCTTCGTGCGCATCGGCGAGGCCGAGGTCGCGCTCCGAGGCGAGCATTCCGGGCGACCGTACGCCGCGGATCATCCCCTCGCGGACCTCGATGCCCGACGGCAACGTGACACCGGGCGGCACAAATGGCACGCGCTGACCGACCGCAACGTGGGGGGCGCCGCAAACGACGTCGACCGCTCGCCCCCCCAGATCGACCGTGACGACCTGCAGCCGCGAGGCATCGGGATGTGCGGAGACCGCGATGACGTCAGCGACCTGCACGGCGCCCAGCCCGCGGCCAAACGTCACGACCTGCTCGATCTCTGCGACCGCCAGCGTGAAGCGCGCGGCGAAGTCAGCGGGGTCTACGCCTGCCGTGTCCACCCACCGCGAAAGCCACCGCCACGAGACGTACATCACCGTTCTCCCGTTGTTGCCGCTCAGTCGTCGACGCCAAGCCGCTAGAACTGCTCAAGGAAACGCGGATCTCCGCCCAGCAGCAGGCGGATATCGGCGACGCCGTAACGCATCATCACCAACCGCGACAGCCCCAGCCCGAACGCCCAGCCCTGCCACTCGTTTGGGTCGAGGCCCCCGGCGCGCAACACGTTGGGGTGGACCAGGCCGCAGGGTAGAAGCTCAAGCCAGCCCTGTTGCTTGCAAACCGAGCAGCCCGAGCCGCCGCAGATCTCGCACTGAATGTCGAGCTCGAATCCGGGCTCGACGAAGGGGAAGTAGCCGGGGCGCAGGCGCACGGTCACCTCGCGCTCAAGGATGGCCGAGAGCAGGGTGCGCATCGAATCAAGCAGGTGACCCACGGTGACATGGCGGTCGATCATCAGGCCCTCGACCTGGTGAAACGTGTGCTCATGGCTCGCGTCGGTTGCCTCGTAGCGGTAGACCTTGCCGGCGAAGACTGCCCGGAAAGGCGCCTGCAGGCTGTGCATCGCGCGCACCTGCCCTGCCGACGTGTGGGTGCGCAGAAGGTGGCCGCCGGCGAGCCAGAAGGTGTCCTGCATGTCACGCGCAGGATGCCAGCTGGGAATATTGAGCGCCTCGAAGTTATTGAACTCGCTGTCGACCTCCGGGTAGTCGAGTACCGAGAAGCCCATCGAGGTGAACACGTCTTCGAGTTGTCGCTGGACGATCGATAGCGGGTGCAGGTGACCACGACGCCGTGCGATGCCCGGAAGCGTCTCGTCGAAGGTGGCGTCCTCAAGTTCGGCGTCCCGCAGGGCCGCGGTGAGCGAGTCACGGCGCGCAGCGATCGCCGCCTCGACCCGACCTCGCAAGCCGCCAACGGCTGCACCGTAGGGCTTGCGCTCGGTCGCAGCGAGGGTGCCGATCTGCTTCATCAACGCGGTGACGTCGCCCTTGCGACCGAGCGCGGCGACCTCGACCTGGCGCAACGCGTCCAGGTCGGTCGCCGACGCGATCTCAGCGTCGAAGCGCGCCCCAACCGCCGCCACATCCGCCTGCCAACTCGCCGTCATCACTCCACCCGCTTCATCACGTGGAAGCCGAACTGCGTCTCGACGATGTCGACGTTGCCAACCGACAGCGACAGTCCCAGCTGCTTGAAGGGGGGCACCAGCCCGGCGGCCGGCGTCACCTCGTAGGTGCCGGGGCCAGGATCCTGGCTGTGGGCCTTCATCAGCGCGTCAAAATCCGCGCCCTGCTTGCGCGCCTGGTGGGCGACATCAACGGCGAGCTTGCGCGCTTCTTCCTTGGTGCGCTCGATCGGCCTGCCTGGCAGCGACCCCTTGAAGCCGATCAGGATGTGGCTGACTTTGGTGCGTGCTGGTTTGGGCTCGGCGGTCTTGGGGCATGCGGCAGGGTCCTCGCCGGCCGCGGGGCAGGCGTCGGTCATGACCTGATCAAGCGGCTTCTCGGGGAGCGCGAAATCGCTCGGCACCCGCTTCATGACGTGGAAGCCAAATCGCGAGCGGACGATATCGACCTGACCGACACCGAGCGACTCGGCCATGTTTGTGAACGGCGCCACCATCCGGGTGCGGGTCTGCGGCGTGATGTCGTAGACGCCCGGACCCGGGTCCTGGCTGTTCTTCCACATCGCGGCGATGAAATCGCTGCCTGGCTTGCGCGCGTCATGGGCGAGCTGCCGCGCCAGAGAGAGCGCGGCGGCCTCGTCTCGACCGGGCTTGGGACCGGGTGTCGAGCCGTCCCAGCCGATCAGGATGTGAGCGACCTTGACCAGGGCGTCGACCTGCGCCGGCTTGTGCGGGCACGCAGCCTCTGCCTCTCCAGGGAGCGGGCAGGGCCCGTCCATGACGGACGCGCCCTCGGCAGCCGCCGCGGGCTGAGCGGTGGCAGCGGATGTCGGCGCAGCCGCCGGTTTCGCGGTCGGCTGAGCGGCCGCTTCGGCCGTCTTGGCGGCGGCCGCCGGCTCGGCGGTCGCCGCCGCGGTCTCCGTGGGCTTCTTGGTCTTGTCGCCGCAGCCCATGACGATCAGGGTTGCGCCGATTGCGCCGATTGCGCTGGCCAGGCGCAGGCATCGTGAGCCGACTGTGGGACGCGACATGGAACCTCGATGATGGTGTGTGGCGCCACGACCGGCGCGGCGGCGAGGATTGTGCGACGGCCCCCGGGAGGATGCAAACGGCCCCGGGAGGGATGCAAACGGCAACGTGCCGGTCGCGACAGTAGCCGGACAGGCGCCGCTCTCCGGCGAGCGCGACGAGGGCGTCTTCAGCGCGCGCCAGCGACAGGCCAGAGATCGTGCTGGCGGGCCGCGCGCGAGGCGCCGCGCTCCTCGCCGGGGTCTGCGCGATCAAGCGCGGCGAACGCCCGTTTCCAGGCCGCGTGGCTTCCACCGTCGCGCCACGCCTGCCAGGCGGCCTTGCCCGTCGCAGCCCCACCCTGCGAGAGGCGGTACTCGATCCAGGCCCAGCGCGGCGAGTCGAAACGAACGTCGACGCGCCGAGCCAGGGCGCGGCGGATCCGCTCGAGCGTGGCTCGATGAACGGCGACTGGGGCGAACGGGGCGTCGACCAGCGGCGTATGTAGCTTGGGCACCAACGGCGAGATGGTGATGGCAGTGCGCACCCGCTGCGACAGGCGTTGCCCCAGGTCGATCAGCTCATCGAGATCTGCGTCTGTCTCCTCTGGAAGACCAACGATCACGTACATCTTCAGCCCCGTCATGCCGACGCGGCGAGCGTGCTCGGCCGCGGCAACAAAGTGCCTTTCCCGGAGTCCTTTCATCATCTTGCCGCGCATCCGCTGACTTGGAGCGTCCGAGGCGACGGTGAGCGTCCGATACCCGCCTGCGCGGAGGAGGTCGACAAACTCTTCGTCGAGTCGATCGGCGCGAAGCGAGCTCACACCGATACCCTTGCCGCGGTCGATGGCGGCCGCGATCGCCTCCTTGATGGGCGGCCAGTCGCTCACGGCGGCGCCGACAAAGCCGACGCGCGGCGCCGCGGCATACAAGGGCTCGTCGAGCAGCGCGGTGACGCGCTCGAGCTCCGGCGATCGCATCGGCGACGCTGGCGCCCGCACGACGCAAAAACGGCAGTAGCGCGGACAGCCCCTGCTGGTCTCGAGCAGGGCCATGTCGCGAAATTCCGCCGCAGACGAGAACCACACACCACGTGCGGGGATGTGGGCAGAGCCCTGCACCGACAAGACGTCGGGGACCGCGTCGCCGTGCAGCGACGGCACCCAGAAGCCGGGCTCGTCGGCGGCGAGACGTAGCAACTCGGCGCGATCGACTCCCGTGTCGAGCCAACTGGCGAGCGTGTCCAGCGCTGCGTCGGCCTCGCCCATCACCACGACGTCGACGAAGGGCGCGAGCGGCAGCGCGTTGCTCTGGGTGATCGGCCCGCCGAGGATCACCGGCGGCGCATCGGCGGGTCTCTTGTCGGCAAAGACATCCAGGCCGGCGCGATCGAGGAGCTCAAATAGGTGCACGAGATCGAGCTCGTACGCCATCGACACCAAGATGGCGTCAAAGTCCGTCAGCGGCATGCCGTGTTCAAGGCTCAGCGGGCGTCCATCGCTGTGTCGGTCGGCTTCGGTTGCCCACAACACGGCGCGCTGACAGCTGAGAGAGGGTCGGGCGTTGAGCTTGCGGTAGGCGACCTGAAACCCCAGCGATGATCCGGCGACAGCGTAGCTGTTCGGATAACAAAGCACGACCTCGCGACGACCGCGGCGGTACAGCGTGCCGGTCTCCTGGTCGAGGATCGGGTGGCGGCGGCCCGCGTCGAGGGTGGACATCGAGGGCTTGGCTCCACGCGCCGGGGTGGCGACGGCCGGCAGCGTAGGCGGGGTGGGCGACGGGGGTCAACGCGGCAGCGTCGGCGCGGAGTCACGATGGCACGCTGCTGCCGATTCGGCGTGACGCCATTGAGGCAGGGTCGACGCAAGATGGCGGCGACCTGCGATGGCGGCGACT
>CALGHC010000474.1 GCA_937915965.1 uncultured Myxococcales bacterium | reverse complement strand
CCGCGACGACGGGGCCGATCAGCCGCCAGGCCTCTGCGAAACGGCCGGCCGTGAGATGGGCGTCGGTGCGCTCCAACCACCAGCGCCACGGGCTCGCCTGTGCGCCATCGACCGCGCCGACTGTGGCAGACGCGCCGGCCGCTGGATCTTGAGGGCCAGACCCCTGCACTGGACCGCCCTCGCGTGCCACAAGATCCGCCATGGCCGCGTCACGATGCTGTTCCTCTGCAGCCCGCGCGGCATCGGCCCGGCGACTCGCCCAGAGCGCGTCGACCTCAATGGCGTCAACCGCCAAACCGGTTCCTCCTCGCGCGCGCGCCGCTGCCACCGCTTCGAGCGCTGCGGTCGCGTTGCCGGCAGCGAGATCGGCCCGCGCGGCCAGCAGGGCATCTCGCGCCGAATCGAAGTGGCGGGCCGGGGCGGTCTGGGCGGGTCCGGCCGCCGGAACGGATGCGCTGCAGCCGGCGACGAAGGCCAGCAGGGCGGACACCAGGATCACGCGCGCCACGACCTCAAGCGGCGCAAGGGCCGGGCTACGTGGTCGCGTCGAGATCGCCGCAGTTGCTTCCATCGCCGTCGTCTTCTCCCCACGCCGCACGTCTGCCAGCCTGTTGCCTGCCCTCTCGCCGCGGCGGGTCTTGGAGCGCCCCAAGGCCTCTGCGCACCGATCAGCCCCGGCGCACCCAGGAGCCCCAGCACACCAACGAACCAGGCGCTGCGCCGATTCCAACTATCGTCAGCATGCCGCAAGCGCGCCAGCGGCGCCACGCTGCCAAGCGGTCGCCCGACTCACCCGGCCGCGCTTGCCAGTGCCGACCCTGGACGCTATCTATGCGGATATGAACGACCCGCGCGCGCTGCGCCAAGGCACACGACTGGGCGATGACCTCGTGATCAGCGAGCCCCTCGGGGTGGGCGGGATGGGGGCGGTGTACCTCGCCCACGACACCAAACTCGACCGCCCCGTCGCGGTCAAGCTGCTGCACGACCAAGCCAGCGCCGCGCGGCTCGCCGACCCGGGTGACCGGGTCGCGAGGGAGGCGCGCGCAGGCGCCCGTGTCGTGCACCCCAATGTGGCTGCCGTCTACCGGCTTGGCAACGACGGCGGCCAGGCTTGGCTTGAGATGGAGTGGATCGATGGACCGTCGTTGCGTGACGTGCTCGATGCCAAGGCCGTGCCGGACGCGTCGACCGCTGCGCGTTGGCTGAGCGAGGCTGCGGGGGCCCTGCAGCATGCACACGACTGTGGGGTCATTCACTGCGACGTCAAGCCAGAGAACATGCTGCTCAAGCCACTGGGTGATGGCACGGCGCTGATCAAGCTCGTCGATTTTGGCCTGGCTCGGCTCGCGGGAATCGACGCGGTCGACCGAGCCCAGAGCCAGGGCACCGCCGCATACATCGCTCCCGAGGCGATCCAGACACAGCCGGGACCCGCCGCCGACCAGTTCGCCCTGGCCGTGGTCGCCTGTGAGTTGCTGTCGGGGCTGCGGCCCACTCGCGCGCGCGTCGACAGCGCGCTGCGATTGCCGATCTTTGGCGGCCCCCTGCGCGCCGCGGGTGTCGTGATCGAGCGGGCCCTTGCCGTTGACCCGAGCGGCCGCTTCCCGACGGTGGCAGATTTCGCCGATGGTCTGCATCGCGCGATCGCGGCCGAGGCGTACGACGACCCAGCGCGGGATCGTCTGCTCGGCATCCTGGTTGACATACTCGAGGGCGACGACGTCACGACCGCCGAGCTCGTGGCCCTGCCGGCTGGCCGACTGCGGGCGCTGATTCAGGCAGTCATCGCCGCCTCGCCGCCCGGCCATCCGGGGCTTCTGCGCCGCGTACTGGGCGGAACCCCACCAGCCCCGATCCTCGCAGATCTGCGGCGCGAGGGCCTGATAGATGGTGCTGGCGACCAATGGCAACTCGCCGAGCCGTCGTTGCGCGACCACCTGCTAGGCGACTGGCCCGAGCCCGCGCGTCGGGTTCTGCTGACGGCTGTGGCCCGGGCACTGGAAGGGCACAGCGGCCAGCCCGAATGGGTGCGCGAAGACGCAATTCGACTCTACATCGCCGCGGGCCGTCTTGAGGAGGCGGCGCGTCTGGTACGCGTCGCAGCGAGCCAGACAGTCGATGGCCAGCTGCGGGCGCATCAGCATGGCCGAGCGATTGGCCTGCTCAGTTCGCCGGATCAGCGCTCTGCGTGGCTTCGCGCCGTTGTCGAACAGACAATCTGGTCGATCGACAGCGGCTGGACGGTGCTGGCTCGCAAGAGCCTCGCCGACGCCAGAGGTCTGGTGGTCGAATTGGGCCTACCCGCGGACGACCCGCTCGCCATGCACGTCGTGCTCGCGGGCGCCGAGCTGCACATGCTTGGCGGGCGGCCCGCCGACGCCGTCACGGTGCTCGACCGGCTGCTCGAACAGCACGTCAACGCCGCTGAGGGGCACACGGTGCGCGTGCTCGCCGGTGCCCGCCGTGCCGTCGCTCTGGCCCGCTGCGAGCGGACTGAGCTGGCCTTGAGCGCCGCGCGCGGCGTTCTCGCGGAGACGGAGGAACCGGAACACGCCGGTCGAACAGATGACCTCTGGCGCAAAGCAGTCGGCCGCGCACATGGCGCCCTGGGCATGGTCGCGATGGTCTGCGGACAGCGTGCCGAGGGAGACCGCCACGTGCACCGGTGTCTGGCCATCCACCTGGAGCGCGGCGACCGCCTCCTGACCGCGCGAGCGCTCGTCGAATTGGGTTCTGCGGCGTTCGACCGCGGCTACCTGCGCGAAGCGATCGAGCGCTACGAAGAAGCCCGCGAAGTGCTCGCGCCAGCGGGCAGGGTCGAACTCGCCGGCATCATCGACCTGAACCTCGGCGAATGCGCCCTGCGCCAAGGACGTCCATTCGAGGCGATGCGACGGCTGCAAGCGGCGATGGCCGTCTTCGACGAGCTCCAGCTTGCGGCGCATCGCGACGAGTTGCTGCGCTTGCTGATCGAAGCTTGCGATGTGCTGGGCGATACCGAGGGAGTCGCAGCGTTCACGAGTCGGCGCAGCGATCTGCGAACCAGCTCGACCCGCTGACGTGCCGACGGACAACCGGGCGGCGAGCAGGGAGCGGCAGGGGCCGTGGCCACGTTTGGGCCACGGAGCCCCCAAAACCAGGAAACCGCAGGGCCAGCAATGACGCCAACCCTGCGGTTTCTTTTCGGTCGCGGGGGGAGGATTTGAACCTCCGACCTTCGGGTTATGAGCCCGACGAGCTACCTGACTGCTCCACCCCGCAGTACGGCGCGGAGTGTACGGCCCGGCCAGCGGCTGTCAAGGGCATCGCGGCCAAAACACCAGAGCGGCCCAGCGTTCCGTGTGCCTATGCATCGAGCTCGTCGTCGACCTCCTCGATGAGGGCGGTCGCATCAGCTTGCGGACCGCTGTGACCCTGGCCTACGGCCAGCCGATGGGCTTCGCTGGCGCGCTCGCGGGCCTCGCTCCATCGACGGTCGGCGGCGAGGCACTCGGCGGCGTGCAACCACGCCATCATCATGTCCGGTCGGCGCGCGCACGCGGCGTCAAACGCGACGGCCGCCTCGGCGAATTGGCGGGCCTCGTGAAGCGCCCGCCCCAGCGAGAACCAGGGCAACTCGCTGTCGGGGAAACGCACTGTCATCGCCCGAAACCGTTCGATTGTCGCTTCGTCCGCCACGGCGCACCTCCGTATCCGCTGCGCGCAGCGTCCGACGGCAGGGGTCGAGCGGCCGCGGCGATGATGGCGAGGCAAGGGAAGCACGTGGCCTGCGGCCGGGCAAGGCGTCGTACGCAAGGCGCGGTTGTCGACTAGCAAACGCCTGGCGGGATGCGAACGCATACGGGCGCGGCTGCCGTGGGCCGTCTGACGGGCATCGACGGCCCAGCAGCGCCCGACATTGACGGGGTTTTCTTGCCACCTTCGTACCCACGGGACAGGCTTCCAGCGGTTCATTGGCGGCGCCGCGCGGTCGCCCCAAGGGCGGTTGCGGGGGCGCCGCGACGAGTCGCCCCGGTTGCGCTCTCCTCGACCAGCGACCTCAGTCTCCTCGACCAGCGACCTCAGTCTCCTCGACCAGCGACCTCACAATCGGCCTGCCAATGCCAGCGTCCCAAGCACCTCTCGCCCGTTCCCCCGCGCCGACGACGCGCGAGCTGCTGACGATGGCCGCGGTGGGAGCCCTCAGCCTGGCTGCGATCGCGCTGTGGTTTTGGCGTTCAGGAACACCGGAACCGATCCCATCGACTTTGATCGCGGCGCCTCTCCCCGGTGGCGTGGCCGAGGTCGCGCCGCCGCAACCGTCGGTCTTGCGGGTGCCGGCGCTGCCATCCTCGACGGTCGAACGCGCATGGCGGGATGTCGACGGCGAGGCGGTTCTGCTGCGCCCGGACGGTTCGCACCTCGGCCTGACGTTGCACGCGGGCGTTCAACTCAAGCTTGAGCAGCTGCTGGACCGAACCCGCGTGCCCTATGCTGCGATCGTGCTCGTCGAGCCGAGCACTGGCGCTGTGCGCGCGTTTGTAGAGCGAGCCGAGAGCGGCGACCCTGTGGCGGACGGCGCCCATCTGGTCGCTGCGGTCGCGCCCGCGGCCAGCATCTTCAAGATCGTCTCGGCTGCTGCGCTGGTCGAAGCAGGCGCCACGGCCGACACCCGCCTGTGCTTCCGGCGGGCGCCGCGGGGACTGACCAGTCGCCACATCCATGGCACACGTTTCGGCCTGTGCGAGTCGCTCGCGACGGCGTTGGCGCGCTCGCGCAACGGAGCCTTCGGCCGTGCCAGCCTCAATCGCCTCGCCGCGGGCGACCTCGACCGGGTGGGCCGGCGCTTCTTCTTCGGCGAAGAGATACCCTTCGACATGGTCATCGAGGCCTCGGCGATCGACGAAGGCGAGGGCGACCTCGACCGGGCTCGGACGGCGGCAGGCTTTCGCGGCACAACCCTCAGTCCGCTACACGGAGCGGTCATCGCCGCCGCCATCGCCAACTCGGGCCAGGTGATGCGGCCCTACCTGGTAGCCAGAGACAGCCTGCAGCCTGGGCTGCGGCGCGAACACGAGGTGCTTCGGCAGGTCGTCGCCCCCGAGGTTGCGGCGCAGGTCGGCGCGATGATGGTCGAGACGGTGCGAATCGGAACCGGCCGCAAACGGTTTGCTCGCCGCCGCGCGGTGCTCAAGGGGATGTCGATAGCGGGCAAGACCGGCACGCTCAATAGCCATCATGACGGTGTGTTGCGTCAGAATACATGGTTTGTTGGCTTCGCGCCGGCGGTCAACCCGACGATCGCCATTTCGGTGCTGGCGGTGAACGGCCAGCAGTCCCGCGCCATCGCAGCTGGCATCGCCCGGGACGCCCTCGCGACCTGGTTCGAACGGCCCGAGCCGCCGGCCCGCTAGAGGCCGCTCCCATCGGTCGCTCTTCGGGTCGCCGCGGCCCATCTTCCAGGTAGCGGAGGCCCGGACCACCGGGCTTGACGGTCCCAGCGACCGCTGCTAGTTTTCGCGCCCGCTGACGGCGCCGCGCGCTCCGTCAATCGTCTCGGGGATCGTCTAATGGCAGGACTGGAGACTCTGAATCTCCCTATCTAGGTTCGAATCCTAGTCCCCGAACCAGATTCATCGAGGACAGGACGCCTCGCTTCGGAGTCCAGACCGGGACATCCCAAAGAAGAAGCGAGCGCATCATCGGAGCCCCGTTCGTCTAGCGGTCAGGATGCGGCCCTCTCAAGGCTGAGGCAGGAGTTCAATTCTCCTACGGGGCACCAGGGCGAGCCGGTAACACGGCTCGCCCTTTCTTTTTTTGGTTGACACCGGCGCCTCGAGCCACGGAGTAGGCATGGCTGATGGCGAGGAAAAGCGACGCCAGCCGGCTGGCCCCTCGCTCGGCCGAGTGGCCGAGCGTCTTGACCCACTGGCCGAGCCGCTGGGGGGCGCCGCCAGCGACGACTCGAGCGACTCGAGCGACTCGAGCGACTCGAGCGACCGGAACGACTGGAACGACTGGAACGACTGGCGATGGCAGCTTCGCAACCGGATGCGCAGCGCTGACGAGCTTGCTCAAGTGTTCCCGCTCACTGAATCCGAGCGTCAGCACATCGACGGTGGTCGAGCTTTCGAAGTCGGAGTCACGCCCTACTTCGCCTCGCTCTGCGATCCGAGCGACCCGACCTGCCCGCTCACCCGGCAGGTGATTCCGCAGATCGCCGAACAACACCGCGCCACCTATGAGCGCGTCGACCCGCTGGGGGAGGACCCACATCGCGTAGCGCCGGGCCTGGTCCACAAATACCCCGACCGGGTGCTCCTGCTGGTCACTGACACCTGCGCCGCGTATTGCCGCTACTGCACCCGGGCGCGCTGGGTGGCCGGGCACGAGGCGCCTCTGGGCGGCGACGGCCTCGATGCGGCGCTGGCCTATATCGCCGCGAAGCCGGAAATCGTCGATGTGCTGGTCTCGGGCGGCGACCCGCTGTTGCTGTCTTCAGCCCGGCTCGGGCACATCCTCGACCGCCTCGCGGCGATCGATCATCTGCGCTTCATCCGGATTGGCACGCGAGTCCCGGTGTTCCTGCCCATGCGGGTCGACGCAGAGCTGTGCGCGGCGCTGCGACCCAGGCGGATCCCGATCTACGTCAACGTGCACATCAACCACCACCGCGAGCTGGCGCCGTTGACGCGCGATGCCCTCGCCCGACTTGCCGACGGCGGCGTCCCCCTTGGCGGCCAGACCGTCCTGGTCGCAGGCGTCAACGACGACGCCGATACGCTGCGCGAGACCTTCTACGCGATGCTGTCAGCGCGGGTGCGCCCCTACTATCTGTTCCACTGCGACCCCGTGGTCGGCACTGCGCACCTGCGCACCTCTGTCGACCACGGCCTGGGCCTGATGCGCGCCCTGATCGGTCGGTGCAGTGGCATGGCGGTCCCGAAGTACTGCATCGACCTGCCGGGTGGTGGCAAGGTGCCGCTGTGGCCGGACTACGTCGAAGCTGCCGATCGCGAGGCGCTCACTGTCACCGATTGGCGGGGACGACGGTGGCAGTACCCGAACTCGGCGACCTGCGAGGTGTCGACCGGATTGCTCGACGACACCGGATTGCTTGACAACGAAGAGCCGGCGACGGTGGTGGACGGCCAGGGCCATGGGACGCCGCGCACGCGCTGATCGGCGTCAGGAGAAGCCGCCGGTGGGTTCGATGCCAGCCCACTGGTCGTTCATGCGATCGTCAAGCGTCGTAAACCGAGTCAGGCGGCCCTCGAAGTTCAGCTCGACGGTACCGGTGGGGCCGGCGCGCTGCTTGGAGATGATCAGCTCGGCGTGATGCTCTGAGGCGTTCTTGTTGTACACGTGGTCACGATAAATGAACGCAATGATATCAGCGTCCTGCTCGATCGCCCCCGACTCGCGCAGATCGGACATCATCGGCCGCTTGTCCGCGCGACTCTCGACGCCACGGTTGAGCTGTGAGAGGGCCAGCACCGTGACCTCCAGCTCCTTCGCCAGCGCCTTGAGCGATCGGGAGATCTCGCTGATCTCCTGCTCGCGGCTCTGCTGGGTGCCGCCGGTTCCACGCATCAGCTGCAGGTAGTCGATGACGATGAGATCGAGGCCGCCGTTGAGGAAGATCTGCTTGGCGCGAGCGTGGACTTCGACGGGAGACAGACGCGGCGTGTCGTCGATAAACAGAGACAGCTCGGACAGTTCTGCCGTCGCCTCGCGCAGCTGCACTTCTTCCTCAACTGAGATCTGGCCCTTGCGGATCTGGGTGAGGCCCACGCGGGAGCGCGTCGAGAGCAGCCGCTGGACGAGCTGCTGGCGGCTCATCTCCATGGAGAAGACCAACACGCGGAACTTCGCGTCCTTGTGATCCGGGGGACCGCGCAGGGCGACGTTGAGAGCCAGGTTGAGGGCCAGAGCCGTCTTGCCCATGGCCGGCCGAGCCGCAAGAATGAACAGATCGCTGGGATGAAGACCGAGTATCAGCTTGTCGAGGTCGCGAAAGCCCGTCGGCAAGCCGACCACCTCGCCGCCCCGCGCGCGGGTCCTCAGGATCTCCTCGTAGACCCCACCGACGACATCGGCCAGGGGGGTTGCCCGCCCGCCGACTGTCGCCTGCAGGGCCTCGGTCAGCGCCTTCTGGACCAGATCGACGAAGCCGTCGGGGTCGAGGCCGCCGCCATATCCAAGGGCCTGCACCTTGTGCGTCACACCGAGCAGCGAGCGCACTCTGGCCAGCTTCGAGACGATCTGACCGTAGTGCTCGATCGACAAGCTGCTCCCTGCGAAATCACAGAGGTCGACCAGGTATTCGTAGCCGCCCGCCTTCTCGGACGCACCGGCTGCCTCCAGCCCGGCCTGCACCGTGATCGGATCAATCGGCGCGCTCTCCAGCGCGAGGGTCTTCATCGCCGCAAAGAGGTGGCGGTGGCGCGGGTCGTAGAAATCCTCCGCCCGCAGGAAGTCGAGCACGAACGCTAGCGAGCGGCCATCGATCAACACGCTGGACAGCACTCCACGCTCTGCCGTCAGGTCGCTGGGAGGCGTGGTCTCGGCTGTGGCGCGAACGGGTCGGTCGGGCCGGGTCGTTCGCAGCCAGCGCTCGTCGCCCTGGTCGAAGCCACCGCGCGACGGCGGACCTTCGCTCGCGTCGGCCGCATCGAAGCCAGGGGAGTCGCCGCGATCACTTCGACCGCGATCGTGCAGCTCAATGGGCGGAGCATCGTCGTTCGGGTCGGTCACGGCCCCGGCCGGCTCAAAGGGTGGGATATCATCGAGGCCCTCGTCGAGACCGCCATCGGTGAAATCGCCATCAGTGAAATCGCCATCAGTGAAATCGCCATCGGTATCGGCATCGGTATCGGCATCGGCATCGGCATCGGCGACAACATCTGCGTAGCTACCGTCGTCATCGATCACGAAACCAACCGATTCGAAGCGGGGGCGTGTGCGCAGGTGACGGGAGATCTCGTCGAGCCGCCCCTCCAACGCCGAATCGGCGATGAGATCGGCAGCTGGAGCGCTGGCTTCGGCGCCACGGTCCGCGCCGGCGCCCGCCGGCGCGGCGGCAACGGCCGGCGCAGCGTCGGCGTCCAACGAGTCAGCCGGTGCACCTGGCGTGACAGCATCCGCCCCGCCGTCAAGGCCGCCCAGATCAGCGGACGCGCGGGTCGCCTCGGCCGCCTGGTCGGGAGCCGAAGTGTCAGGGGCCCCGGCGCCAACGGCGCCGTCGGCGTCGGCGTCGGCTGCTGGCTGTGTCGCGCTGTCTCGCTTGGACCTGCTCATGGCAGTGCATCCTGAGTACCGACGCGGTCGAGGTCAACTGGCCGCGGCATCCTGGCTGATCGCAGTTTCGCCAGCATCCCGGCGACCAACCTGGACCTGGTCCGACTCCCATTGCCAGTAAAGTTGTGTGTAAATGTAAAGAGAACGGCTTGGCGTGCGTTTTGCTGATGGCGCGACGGCGGGGTCCGACTATGCTCGGGGCAGAGAAGGAGACGCTCCAGCGCCGGCACGAGATGGCTCGATGCCCGGGTTCGCTGGACAGGCCGTCGCCCCATGACTGGCAGTGCCGGCACGCAAGTGCGATGCTGGCTGCGCCATGGCGACGGCTCTGGTCTCTGCACGTGGCACAGCGAAGGCGAACTCAGCTCTCCCGAACCG
>CALGHC010000473.1 GCA_937915965.1 uncultured Myxococcales bacterium | reverse complement strand
CACTGTAGACCCCGCTAGGCGAACCGGGCGCCGTCGAGAGGATGTCCGCGCAGCTCTTGGTGACTTCCAGCTTGCAAGCGGCCGAGCAGCCGTCACCTCCCTGACCGTTGCCGTCGTCGCAGGTCTCGCCGCTGTCGACGATCTGGTCGCCACAGGCCGGCTTCTTGCACGTCAGGCGGCACTTGTCGGGGGTGTTGGCGTTGGCCGCGCCATCGTCGCATTCTTCTACGCCCAGTTGGATATGGGCATCGCCGCAGGTCGCCAGCTTGCAGCTCACGCAGGCGTCCAGGTCGAGCTCGTTGCCGTCGTCGCAGGCCTCGCCGCTATCCGCGATCTTGTCCCCGCACACCGGCTTCGCGCAGTTTGGCCGGCACTTGTCGGGCGCCGCCGCGTTGTCCTTGCCGTCATCGCACTCCTCTCCGCCTTCAACGATGCCGTCGCCACACGCCGTGTCGAACGCGATGCGTCGCCATACGCCCTTGGCGTACACCCAACTGCGTCCCTGGTCCTTGCGGTAGACCAGCTGACCCTCGATGGCGAGCTTGCTCATTTCCACGTCACCACCGGCGAAGCGGGTCCACAGTGCGGGTGCGCCGTCCACGCACGTGGTGCCGCCGTCGCTGCTGACGTCGAGCGCGCAGAGGTTGCCGGGGTTCTTGGCGATGCCGACCTGGCTGCCGTCAAACTTCAGCGCTGCAAAGAGCGCGAGCAGCTCGATGTAGACGGTGGACGACTTCTGGCCCACCTCGAAGGCGACATGTTTGGCGTCGAGCACCCCAGGCGCGAGCGCCTCAAGGTCGACACAGCCAGTGCAGGCGAGCGCCAGCGCCGCGCCGCCTTTCTTGTTTGATGTTGCGTAGTTGAATGACAGCGCGCTGTCTGGCACGGAGCCAGCGGCGAGCTTGTCGCCCGTGAGGCCACCTGCGATCGTGTCCGCCGCTGCGGCGTGCAAAGCGTAGGGCACCGCGTGCAAGCGCACCCGCGGCAGCTCGGGTTCGATCGCCACCTGGACTGACAGCGCCGCCGCTGGGTGTTTGGCAAATAGATCTAAGGGGATCGCGTTCTCGGCGTCGCTACCGCCCAGCAGCAGGTGGAAGCCACCGTTGCTGACCTCGATCGCGATGTGGATCTCCTTGTACACAGCCTTCTCGGCGTCCAGATCGGGGTAGATGCGCAGGGTCAGCGTGTAGGCGCCGTCGGCAACCGGCCCACCGCCAACTGTGTGCAGCAAGCCCTCGACCGCCAGCACCGCGGGCGGCGCAGCGGCCCGCGCCGGGACGCTGGCGCACAAGACGACCGCCGCAGCCAGCGCAGCGAAACGGGGCAGGGCACGGATGGTCCAGATCATGGCAGAGCTCCTCGTCGCGCTGTTCGCGCGCTCAACGTAGCCGGACCGCCAACCGCGGGCAAGGACGCCGGTCACGCCGGCGCCGACTACAGCGGCGCTCGTTCGGGCGGCGATGGCCGAGCTGACGTGCCTGGTCTGACATGCCTGGTGGAGGTCCTTGGGTGGATGTCCTTTGCGGTCAGACGACCAGAGCGCTAGGCTGCGGGCAACGCCGCGCTCGCGTGGCCACTGCGGGAGTCTGTCATGTCGACGTTGCGAGACAAGCTGCTGAGGCCGCTCTTTGTCCTGTTGATCTCTGTCGTGTCGCTCACGGTCGCCCTTGTCGCGACGCCGGGACTCGCCGCCGAGCTGCCTTTCCAGGGCGTGCTCCGCTCGGACTCCGGTGGACCGGTCGCCGACGGCAGCTACATTCTCTTCGTCAAGCTGTACGATGCGGTCGACGCCGAGTTCGAGATCTGGGAGGAGTCGCTCAAGGGCATCGCTGTGCAGCAGGGCTTCTTTGCCGCTGTGCTTGGCCTCAATCCCAACAAGACCATCCCGAACGCCCTGCTCGCTTCGGGCGCGCCGGTCTGGGTCGGGGTGCAGGTCGGCGTCGAACCCGAGCTACCGCGTGTGCCTCTGCGCGGCGTACCGTGGGCGTGGCACGCCAAGACCGCCGCCGCGGTGAACTTCAACTACGCCACCTCTGCGTCGCAGGGGGGCGCCGCTACCGGGATCGACTGCAGCGGTTGCATCACCGGCGCTCTGATCGCCGACGCGACGATCGCCGACAGCAAGCTCGCCTTCAGCTACGCAGGGTCGTCGTCAAAGGGCGGCCCAGCGACCAGCGCGCTGAGCGCCGCCAAGGCCGATATCGCGGCTGTGGCGAGCGAAGCGATCCACGCCAAGGCCGCCGACCAGGCGACCATCGCCGACGAGGCGGTCAGCCTCCAGTGCACCGGCTGCGTTCAACTCAAGGCCCTGTCCGCTCAGGTGATGGGCGCCTTCGTGTCGGCCAACGGCGGCGCGATCACGGGTGACCTGACAGTCAGCGGCAGCGTCGGCGCGGCCAACCTCGCAGCCGCCAAGAAGGTCACCGTTGGGGAGCAGCTCGATCTGGGCGACGCGGAGGTGACGGGCGGCCAATACGCTGCGGTCGACATCAAGGCCGCTGTGTGCGACGCCAAGACACGCGGTCGCGTCCTCTTCGACAACAACACCAGCCGGTTGCACGTCTGCGACGGCGCGATCTACCAGCGCTTGTCCGTCTGTTCGACCGCCTGCCTCGACGCCGCCTTGGTGACCTGCGGAGGGGCGATCCCCGATCAGTGTGGTGACGTCGGCGGATGTGAGGGCAAGGGCTCGCTCTGTCCCAAGAACTTCGCTTGCATCGCCGAGAAGTGCGAGCAAACGCTTGCTTGCGACGCGGCGGTTGGCAGCAAGGTCACCTACACCGGTTCAGGTAGCTGGAAGGTCCCCGGCGACGTCACCTCGGTGCGGGTCCTCGTCGTTGGCGGCGGTGGCGGTGGCGCCAAGGGACACGGCAACGGCGGTGGCTCGGGTCACGTCCGCAAGGGCACGTACGCGGTCACGCCCTGCGAGACGATCGCGATCACGGTTGGTACCGGCGGCGCCTACAACAGCGGCGGCCAGCTCTCCAAGTTTGGCAATCAGCTGACCGCGCAGTCGGGCAGCGCTGGCCAGCAAAACAGCAGCGGCAGCGGCGCGGGCGGTTCCGGTGGCGGCGGCGCCGGCAACTCGGGCGCGGGCGGCGACGGCGGAAGCAACGGCTCGTCCGGCCAGTCCGGTCAGACCTATGGCGGCGGCGCGGGTGGCAACTTCGACGCGGTCACCGGCGGCTACTACAAGCACGCGGCCATGGTGCCCGGTGCGGGCGGCAGCAAGGGCAGCTCGAGCCACGCCGGCGGCGGCGGTGGCGGTGGTGTCTTGATCGACGGCGGCGGAGGCCCTGGCGGCAATGGCGCGGAGAGTTGGTCGGCCAAGGGCGGCAAGGGCTACGGCGCGGGCGGCGGCGGCGGCGGCTACAACGGTCCCTACGCCAACGGCGGCACTGGCGCGAACGGGGTCGTCTACATCGAGTGGGACTGATCCGCACTGGTCCGCATCCGCGCTGATCCGCATCCGCACTGATCCGCACTGGGCGCCGTCGCGCAGGACCGCTTCGCGGACCTTGCGCCCGATGCGGCCGCCGCGATTCGGCGTCGCCGGCGCGTGCCGACCAGCGCCAACGCGGCGAACAGCAACAGCCACGCCCCGGCTCCGCTCGACTGCCGGCCACGCACCCCACAGCCGGAGTCGGGTGCGCTACCGCTGTGGCCCTGCACCCCGCCGGTGGGCAAGCCGCCACCCCGGCGGATGACCTCGTCGGCGCTGTGGTCGAGACCGTCGGGCAGGGCCCCGGTCGCGATTGGTTGACCGTCGAGCCCGACGACGCCCAGGCCGCTGTCAAAGCTGCCAAAGGTTGGTGCGGCGAACGCGTCGACCAGGTAGTCGCCCAGGGCCCCCTGGGCAAGCGGTACCGGTGCGCCACCACCGTAGGGGTCGATGACCATCAGGACACCATCTGTGACGCCAGCGACGACGACCCAGTGCTGGAAATGGCCGCCGACCACCCAGTGCACGCCGGCGATCACGGGCTGCTGGGCGTTCAGGCGCGCGGCGACCTGCTCGGCGATCGCCGCGTCGATACAGCCGCTTGTCGGTGTCGGCAGCCACAGCCAGCCGAGCAGGCCCGGGTTGGCGTGCCAGTCGACGCAGCAGGTGCCCTCGCCGGCAGGACAGGCGAGGTAGCCGGCGAGCTCCGTGCGCCAGGCGTTCTCAAGCGAGGGGGTGTTGCCGCTGACGCCCAGGATGGTCCGTGGGAGACCAAACCATTGGTAGATCATGGACATCGATGTAATCGAGCTGCCGTCGCTGGTGATCGTCATGCCCGCGCACGTGCCCAGCGGATCATCCAGACCCAGCTGGCTTTGGGCCAGGACCGCGACCGACGCGTTGCCCGCGAAGGTCGCGCAACCGTCGGCGTCGACGACCACTGTCACTGCGGACGCTGCCGGCCCGGCCGGGGCATTGCACGCCGCGTCGTCCTCTCCCGGCAGCGACGTGCAGCCGTTGAGGCACGCGAAGCTGGCCTTGATGGCGTTGTCTGTGCAGCTCACCAGGACGTTGCCTTCGCAGTGCTTGCCGTCGGCCTGCCCCTGGCAGGCGGCGACACCGAGCTGACCACAGCTCGCGTCTGGGCCGCCCGCCTCGCAGCCCCAGCCACATAGCGATCGGGCGGTCTCGTCGCCGCCGGAACACGAGACCCGCCATGCGCCGTCGCACCAGGCGCCGTCGGCCTTGCCCGTGCAGAAGTCGGAGGCAGATGAGCAGACATCCGGCAGTGGCCACGGCTGGCTTGAGCAGCCGGCGGGGCATTCGATCTCAGACACGGCGTCGCCTGCGCTGCAGCTGACCAGCCCGGCGCCGTTGCACCACGCGCCGTTGCTCTTGTCGGCGCAGAAGCCTGCGCTGCCGTTGCAGTGGTCGGGCGTCCCCGCCGGCGCGGCTGCCGCTGACGACACGCAGCCGCCCAGACAGGTGGTCGACGATGTGGTCGTGCCAGCTGCGCAGGTCACCAGATCGTCGCCATCGCACCAGACGCCGTCGGCCAGCGACTCACACCAGACATCCTGGGCCTTGTTGCAGGTGTCGGGTTCGCCATCGACCCCTGCCACGCAGCCGAAGGGGCAGAGCAACGCAGCGACCGCGGCGCCCTGCCAGCAGGTCACGCGTTTGACGCCGTCGCACCAAAATCCGTCCCCCTTCTCGGCGCACAAGGGGTCGCCGCCAGCGGGCTGCGCGCAGACCGGGCCCCCGCCGCTGGAGACGCAGCCGAGATCACAGGTCTCGCTGGCGAGCGTCACGCCCTCGGCGCAGGTCGTACGCACGTTGCCGTTGCACCACACCCCATCGGCCCGCGACACGCACCAGTCGTCCGCAGGCGGTGGCGGCTCGCAGCCACCGTCGGCGCAGCCCCAATTGCAGGCCAGCGCGTCGACGATGTCGCCGCCGGCGCAGGTCACCAGGTTGCCAACCATGCAGATTGAGCCATCCGGCTTGTCGCCGCACGCCCCCGCCTGGACGGGCTGCAGGCAAGCGCTGGTCTTGCCGTCGACGCCACAGCCATCGGCGCAGACCTCCTCGTTGGCCACGGCCGCTTGCCAGCAGACCACCAGCGTGTCGCCCTTGCAGTAGCTTCCGTCGGCCTTGTCCGTGCAGGGGGTGGGCGCCGTCTTGCAGAAGTCGGCGACGCCCTTGGGGCTGACCTGGCAGCCAAATGGGCACACCTGCGAGATGTTGATCGCGCCGGCTTTGCAGTCGATTCGCTGGTTGGCGTCACAGTAGCTGCCGTCGGGCTTTGCGCCACACCAGTCGCTTTGCGCCGCTTTGCAGGCGTCGCCGGCGCCATCGGGCTGGTCACCGCAGCCGTTGCCACACGGCTCGCTCGCGCCTATCGCACCTGCCGCGCAGGTGCGAAGGGTCTCTCCGTCACAGTGTGTTCCGTCGGCCTTGCCGGCGCAGAAGTCCGGGACGCCTCCGCCCTTGCAGGCGTCGGCGGTGCCCGGTGGGTTGCTCTGGCAGCCGTCCGCGCAGGTCTTGTTTGAGGCGGCGGCGCCCTTTTGGCAGTCGACCAGCTTGTCGCCGTCGCACCACAGACCGTTCTGCTTGCCGCTGCAGAAACTCGCGGGTGCGCCCTTGCAGCTGTCCGCGACTCCCGCAGGGTTGGTCTGGCAGCCGTCTGCGCACGTCTGCGTCGACCCCACGGCGCCACCCTGGCAGTTGACGAGCTTGTCGCCGTCGCACCACAAGCCGCTTTGCTTGCCGGTGCAGAAGTTGGTCGAACCGCCGCCGCCCGCGCAGTCGTTGCTCCAGACCACGCTGGCCGATCCTTGCGCGTTGAGCGGAACGCCGCTCTTGCGTACCTCGAGGTGCAGGTGCCAACCGCCGCCTTGCATGCAGACCCACTGGCCGCCCTTCTGGGTCAGGGTGTAGCCGCTGTTCGAGGCGTAGCCGACAAGCGTACCGGCGTCGATGTCGCCGCCACCGACTTGGATGTCCTTGCGCATGTGGGCAAGGATGACCTCGTACGCACCGGTCGCGATCTTGACGTAGTTGCCGAAGTTGGGGCTGCAGGTCTGTCCGTTGACAGTGTTGACCACCTTGGTGACCTTGCCGGAGATGGGCGCGTAGACCGGAGTGCCGTCGGCGCACGCGTAGTCGCTGCCCTGGTGGCCGCCGTAGCACCCATACCCGCACGTGACCGGCTTGGCAGGCTTGAACGGCTCACACATCACCAGCTTGCCGTCCTGCACCGAGCCGCCGCCGCCCCCGGACTTGCACGAGTCTGCGACCCCCGCTGGGTTGGTCTGGCAGCCGTTGGCGCAGGTCTGCGTTGAGCCGACGTTGCCGTTCTGGCAGCTCACCAGGTCGTCGCCGCTGCACCACAGGCCGTTTTGCTTGCCCGTGCAGAAGCC
>CALGHC010000472.1 GCA_937915965.1 uncultured Myxococcales bacterium | reverse complement strand
ATGGCGCTCGCGCTGATCGTATCGCAGGCCAGCGCTCAGGCGGAGGCCGCGGAGGCAGCGCCGGCGGTTCGCGTGGTGGCTGAGATGGGCTACCTGGCCGTCCTCTCCCACAAGATCCAGTTCGGTCACGACGGCACCTACATCGACTATGTGGAAGACGGCGGTCAGGACGTCCTGTTCCCGGTCGGCCGCCTCTCTGCCGAGCTGGCGCCGTCCGCCGCCCACCGCATCGTCTTGCTCTACCAGCCGTTGGCGCTGGAGTCGCGGGTGCTGTTGGCGCAGGACCTGGTCGTCGACGGCTTGACCTATCCCAAGGGCACGGGCGCCATCATGCGATACGGCTTTCCGTTCTGGCGCCTGAGCTACCTCTACGACCTCGACGACGACCCCTTCGACGAGCTGGCGTTCGGTCTCTCCTTGCAGGTGCGCGACGCCACAATCGAGTTCGAGTCCACCGACGGCAGTCGCTTCCGCAGCAACCGCGACGTCGGGCCGGTGCCGATCCTCAAGGCGCGCTGGCGCGAGGGGTTCGCCGGCGGTTGGTGGGTCGGCGCTGAGGTCGACGGCTTCTACGCGCCGATCAGCTACATCAACGGCAGCGACAACGAGGTGGTGGGCGCCATCGCCGACTGCAGCCTGCGCGCGGGCGTGCGCTTGGAGCGCGGCGTCGAGTGGTTCCTCAACCTGCGCTACCTGGGTGGCGGCGCGACCGGAACCAGCGAGCGCGCACCGACCGAGCCTGGGGACGGCTATGTGCGCAACTGGCTACATTTCCTCACCGTGAGCGTTGGCGCGACGTTTGACGGCTTCGGACCTCTTGTCGGCGATTGACTCGGCAACCGTCGCGCCGTGCCGGCACCCGCAGCCAGCGTGATCGGCCCCCAATCACCTCGGCGCGAGCCAGCAAGCCGACAAACCCGCTCGATACCGTGTCCAAACTGGCGATACCGACCCCAATCAGGGCAACGCAGGCACCGTCGTCTTGCAGGTGTCGAGCGCCGCGCTACAGCCCTTGTCGGTCTGGCATTGCATGCACGACGGCGCGTTGGCGTCGACCGCGCAGGGCGAGGTGCACAGGCTGGCGGAGCAGTCGGCCAGGCTGCCAAAGCACAGCCAGCAAGCGTCACTCATCTTGACCGGAAGTGGCAGTCCGATGTCGAAGTTGGCGGCAGCGCAGGCGGCGACACATGCGGTGCGCGCAGGTCCGGGAGCGCTATTGAGGCAGTTCGTCTTCGTGCAGGTCGCGAGCACGTCCATGAGTTGGTCGTTCGTCGTCGGCTGGCCCAGCATCAGCTGCAAGAACATGGCGTCCTGGCCGCCGCCACAGCCGGCGTTTGGCGGGGGGAGCGGCGCGCAGTCGTTCGGGCACGTGTTCGCGGTCTCGCCCGCCTCGCAGCTGCCATCGCCACAGACCGGGCCGGCGTCACACGGCAGCGGGCACATGTTCAGGCAGCTCTGCAGGCTCGGGATCTTGCTGCTCAGCTGGGCGCACTGCACCTCGCAGGCGTAGTTGCACTGGCAGCCCGCGATGCACTGCAACGCCGCGACGCAGCTGCCGTCGGAGACGCACGAGCTCCACGCGCCGCCGCAGACCTGGGCGAGGCACTTGCCAGTGGCGTTCAGACCAGGGTCGCAGTCGATGTTGCAGTCCTCGCTGGCGAGGCAGACCAGGTCGCCGCACACCGCGGATGACGCGCAGTCCTGCGGGCAGGTCGCCGCGTTCTCGCCACCGTCGCAGCTGCCGTTGCCACACTGGCCCTTGCAGGTTGCGACGACGGTCGTCGTGCCGGCGGCGACGCTCTCGGTGCAATACGTGCCAGATGGACAGGGGCCAAGCGAGACCCAGCTGCCGCTGGCACAGGCGAGGATGTCGCCGCCCTCGCCGCAGATGCTGTTCTGCTTGGCGCCGTCGCATTCGGTCGCGCCATCCTGCTGACCTGCATCGAATGGCGCGACGTCGGTGGAGACTGGCGAGTCCGGCTCGCCAACGGGTACGTCGAACGGCTGTGCTGCGTCGAACGGCTGACTTGTGTCGGACGGCTGAGCTGCGTCGAACAACACGGCATCGCCCGGCATCCCGACATCGTCGGCGCCCGCGTCGAGCCCGCCGGCGTCCGCGCCCGGCGTGACGGAGTTCTTGCAGGTCGCGAGCTTCTTGCCGCTGCCGTCGGGCTGTGCTTCCTCGCTGCAGTAGGTGCCGGCGGGGCAGGTCCCCATCAGCGCCCAGGCGCCTGTCCCGCCGTCGCCCTGGCACTGCACGCGCTGACCGGCATGGCAGCCTTGCGCTTGATACGTCGGTGCGCACACCGCCCCCGGAGCGCCGCCGCTGCCCGCCGAGCCGCCTCCGCCGCCTCCGCCACTGCCGCCGCCGCCACCGCCGACACAGGCGGTCGCCGCGCACGCGGCCACGGCGCAGATCAGTTTGACGGTGGTGCCGCGTGTTCGTCTCGCCATGGCCTGGTTCCTTTGCCCGCAGCACGCCGCAGAGGCCGACGCGGGACCCGCCCACGCTACGGCTGGTGCGCGGGGCGGTCAACAGCGCCGAGGCCCGCCGGCCACCCAGGCCCGCCGCGCAGGCTCGTCAGGGTCTCTCTTCGGCCTTCCGTCAGGTCGACGTTCCCAACCACACCGTGCCGGTCAGGGCGTGGAGGTCGCGCAGCGGAATCCGATGAATGGGTACGAGGCTGTCGGGTTCGTCCCGGAGCGCTCGCCGCTGCGCAGCGAGACCGGCGAGTTGGCCTGACCGCCGCCCCGGTAGACGCGCTTGAACTGTCCGACCCCTTGGAACGGGTCTTCCTTCGGCGACACCTCGTAGTAGGCGGGGTCGTACCAGTCGAGCGTCCACTCCCAGACGTTGCCGGTCATGTCGAGCGCGCCGTACGGGCTCGCGCCCTTGGGTTTCGAGCCCACCGGCCAGGTCGAATCGGCGCCGCAGCCGGGGCCCTTGTCGTCCATGATGGCGAACTCACAGGTCGGCGCGGGCGGGCTACCCCATGGGTAGGTCCGCATCTCGACCTTGCACTCCGCGTCGCCGCCGTTGTGTTCGCAGCCACCTCGGGCCGCCTTCTCCCACTGGGCCTCGGTGGCGAGGTCGTAGCCCGATCCGAGCCACTGGCAGTACTTGCGCGACTTGAACCAGTCGACGCCGTTGACCGGGTGGTCCTCGTGGTCGGCGACGCCCCAGTTGAAGCCGTCGCCGACGGACGGGGTCGCACACTCTCCCGCCTCGTGGCACACCGCATAATCGGCGACGGTCACCTCGTGCATGTCGAGCCAGTAGGCGGACAGGACGACCTCGTGCTGCGGATTCTCGTCGCTGGAGGTGGCGCATGCCGTGTCCGTGAGCGCGTTGCAGCCCATCCAGAACGAGCCCGCCGGCACGTGCACCAGCTTGCGGTCGTGCGACCCGGTCTGCACGCAGATGCCAGCCGCGCACTGCCCCTCGCCGCCGGCGCAAGCGACGCCGTCGTCGGCCATTTGGGCCGTACACCCACCGGTCAGGGGGTTGCACGAGGCCACCTGGCAGGGCAGGGCGCCGGCAAGGCAAGCGTCAGGCTCGACGCCGACGCATTTTCCCGCCTTGCACGCGTCCTTGG